>SDOA01000039.1 GCA_004524595.1 Candidatus Thorarchaeota archaeon
AACATTTGATGAGAACTCATCATTGCGAATTTTCGAGTTTTCTCAGGAGTCTGCATATTATCAGGCACCTGCAAGTTTCGCACGAAATATATGCTATAAGGATTTCCAACGACGCTATGATTTTGCCTGAATCAATCTTTTGAGGAAATATTGAAAAAAAAATAAGAAAAACCGAGGTTGCTACCTCGGTCTTCATTTTGTTCTAACGTTTAATCACGAATTCTTGTTTACTACCAGACTGCAACCTTGTAGTAATGATAGAAGTATGGATCATGCATCGGGTTGAACACATATCCATTCATCCATGCACCTTCAACGTGGAATTCAACTCCCTGGTAGCACCAGAGAAATGCTGCATGTTCGACTATAGCTTCTTGAATGTCAGCATAGAGCGAAATCCTAGTTGCAGCATTGGTTTCTTGAGCTGCTGCATCAATCCAGCCATCAACAGTTGCGTGATCCCAAACAGCACCGCCAGGACCAATTGAGTTCTTTAGACCAACCCTAGATGGGAAGGTACCAGTACTCTTGACGAAGGGTGCTGCATAGTTATCAGGATCTGCGTAGTCAGGAGCCCAACCGAGGAAGAAGAACGGTAGTTGCTTGTTCCTGACCTGATACAGATAGCTAGCCCACTCGAGACTATATGCATCGACAGTTAATGATGAAGAGGGATCTGTTGACGCAGGATCAGCAATTATCGCACTGATAGCTTGAGCTACCAAAAGACTTGCAGCTTCACGGGCATCATTACCCTCGTTGTAGTAGATATTCAGTTCGTACGAGTTGTTTGCAAGAACTGCATCTAGACCAGCAGTCATAGCTAGGTTCCAGTGTTCTACTGCAGCACTCATGTTCTTACTGAACATGAACAAGTCGTCATCATGTGCGAACATGCCTGCCGGAATCGGTCCCTGTAACTGGGTGGCGATTCCATTCATGACGTTATCAATGAGGGCGTCATAGTCGAACGCGTATGATATTGCCATTCTGAGGTTATAGTCGGTGAATGGACTTTGCCGGAGCTGATTAGAAACGTTTAGGTATGGGTTCATGTTGAATCCAAGGAACATGACATCAAATGTTGGCATGCCAGTCCAGACCTTGACGTCTGGGTTGATGCTCTGCAATGTACCGTCACCACGGGTGGTAGCGTTGTTCCAGATGTCATATGCATTGACTGCACCCCAATCGCAAGCGTCAGTTTCACCAGCCTGGAGGTTCAACATCCTACTATTGATGTCCGTGTTAAGTTTGAACGTTACTTTTTCTATAGTTCCAGCATAGGGATGAGTGATCTTAGCACTTTCGGCTCTCCAATAGTCTTCATTGAGGACTATCACGACCTTATCATCCTGGACCCATTCATCAAGGACATATGGACCAGTTCCGCATGCTTCCTCATTCAAGGTGACATCAGCGCTCTCAGGTGACATACCACCATGAGCCATGAAGAAAGTTGGACTGATCATTGCACCAACCTCATAGGTCAAAGCAGAAATGAATGGTGCAAAGGGATATGCAAGATTTACTTGTACCTCATATTCACCAGTTACAACCACTGCACTGACATTCTCGACCCAGTTTTCCCAAGCAGCAATGTGCTCAGGACTTCCATCACCAAACTCGTAAACGGCGTCCTCAACAGCTAGACCACCAAGGATTGGCTCTGCAATCATCCAGACTGGACCCCAACCATCATCCCAGCCACGTCCTAGCATACGATAGAAGTTCATCTGAACGGCTGTGGCATTGAAGTCGGTCCCATCATGGAATTTTACACCCTGACGGAGTGTGAATGTGTAGGTCATTTTATCAGTTGATAATGCTACACTTTCAGCAAGCAGGGGATTTGTGGGTTCAGCATCTGCTGTATCCCAAGGATACGTAAACAACGTCTCATAGATATTGAATTGTATCCATGAACCAGCTGACTCGTAATTCTTGTGGGGATCCATGTACTCTGGAAGACCTATCACTTCATATATGATCGTCTGGTCTTCTGCAAGTTGCACGGCAGGTGGTTGAAGCAATAGATATGCTCCAGCAGCACCTATCACCACGACTATTACGATGACAGCTATTAATTGATTTCTATTCATGTCATCCATCTCGTGTTTTTTTAAGTTGTGCTATAAACAATCCAATGAATGGATTGTAATAGCAAACTTGACTGATATCAAAATTAATGAAACTCTGTATCAGCCTAACTTCGCTATTAGTCCAAATGCAGCAATCATATACTAATATAGCTTACGTATTTCTTTCTACTCTCGCTGATGACAACCAAAACCTTAAGTATAGCACACTGTCGGCATACGTTGTTTACGAAAATGGATTTCTCTATAATTGTAAGCAAACCTCGCTGAGGTCGTGTTCATGAAATTAAGGGACTTTCTACTTCGACGCATAATCTTGGCAATTCCTGTTGTGTTTGGTGTATTGACCATAACATGGTTTCTCTCATACGTAGTTGGGGATCCCTTATCCATGTATGTAACAGAGAGAACGCCAGATTCAGCAATACCTGGGATTATTCGACAACGTGGATTGGATCAACCCGCAGTGGTACAATACTTTCTCTATTTAAGCAGTCTATTCCAAGGTGATTGGGGTGTAAGTACATCTACTGGTGCGGACCAACCAGTTCTCACTGTTCTAGCGAGATTATTCCCAGCAACAATTGAGTTAGCCATTGTTGCAATGATTTTTGCCGTTATTCTTGGTATCCCACTTGGAATAATATCAGCAACGAAGAAGGACAAGGTTCCCGATCACATCACCCGAATCTTTGCTCTCACAGGAGTGTCAATGCCAATTTTCTGGTTTGGGTTAATGTTAAAGTACCTATTCTTCTATCAGTTCTCTGTCTGGGACTTACCGAATTTACCGGGCGGAGACCGTTATAACATTCGCTTGTTTTCATATACTCCTACAACTGGATTCTTACTCGTCGATTCTCTTCTGTTTGACCACAATTTTGGTTTATTCATGGATGCTTTGGTTCACCTTATAATGCCCGGTTTTTGTTTGGGCTACATCACTCTTGCAATCATAACAAGAATGATGCGCTCAAGTATGCTAGAGGTGATAAAAGAGGATTACATCACACTTGCTAGATCGAAAGGTCTCACTGAAAGAGTCGTAATCTACAAACATGCTTTAAGGAATGCACTCATTCCAACTGTAACTGTCATTGGTTTAGCATTTGGTGGACTAATTACCGGGGCTGTTTTAACAGAAACTATCTTCAACTGGCCGGGATTGGGGAGGTGGGCGACTCGAGCAATTCTCAACTCAGACATGGCGGCCATTAACGGATTTACTCTACTTGTCGCCTTCATTTTTGTCACAGCCAATTTTCTAGTTGATATGATATATGGTGTCCTTGATCCGAGAATTAGGTATGGATAACGGAGGTTGCTATGAATGGAATCAGAAACACAATTCCCTGATATTCAAGATGAAATTGAGAAAAGCACAGCTGTTAGTATTTTTACACTCATTCAGATTGTCTTCGTAATGCTTGGCCTAATACTTGGTGGAATAATATTTGTTGGAGGCTTTGTCTATACAATCCAAGGATGGATGGGGTCACAAATCAGTGCTCCAGGATTTCTAAACGCATGGGGACTTCAGAGTTTAATAATCATTGTTTTGACTTTCTTCCTCCTTAGAGCAAATCAAGGAGTCATGGAGCGATCACCAGACTCCTTTGGTACATCATTCTATCTTTACATCCTATTGGCGGCTATCTATTTAACAATGGGTCTGATTGGTCTAATATTCAATCTCATGATAATCGTTCAATTGATCTTCATGTTCCTTCCAAGTGTAAGATTCTTCTGGTTCGATGAGTTTCAAGAAGATACCAAACCACGCATAAAGGAAACTCGGTTCACCTTACATCTAATACGGAAGAGTCCCTTAGTTGTGGTTGGAATCCTGATCATTTCATTCATGGTCGGAGTCGCTCTGGCAGCGCCATGGATAGCCACTTATGATGGAGAAACCATGGTCTTTAAAGATGCTAGACTTCCACCCGGTTCACCAAGCAATGACATCAAACAGAACTATCTCTATTTCCTTGAGAATAGTAAATTTGACCCAGCGATAATGCCAGATTATTACTATAAGGAATTGATAATAACAGAAGTGCATCTAGAAACTATTGAGATTCCAAGATTATTCATTGGTGTTTCTGATCTAAATACGGGAAATGATCAAGTATCAGTTAATGTCACCTTTCAAATCTATAATCTCAATCAAACAGAATATGATTCTATGACTGCGTCCGAACGACTCTCTTATCTCTACACAAGTGTATCAGTAGTCGATGGAAATCTACTGAACTACATATATCTTCCAAATGAAGAAGGTGTCTATATTTGGGAGCTTCAATTCATCGCATCACAAAAGACAAGCACATGGACTGCAAACACTCGAGTTGTTTTGGCATACTATAGCAATTACCCAATTCATATTTGGGGGACTGACAACTTTGGTGGCGATGTTTATAGTCGGATTATTTGGGGTGCACAAAAAGACCTTATGATAGCAGTCAGTGTTGTTTTGGTAGCGCTTACAGTAGGTGCCGTCCTTGGAGCAGCATCGGGTTACTTTGGGGGTAAGTTTGATGAGTTGATGATGCGAATCACTGATATTTTCTTTGCCTTTCCAGGGCTTATACTAGCAATGGCCATTGTTATGGCTATAGGTGTGAGGAGCCTTGAAACGATCAGTATTGCACTAATGGTTACCTGGTGGCCTACATATGCTCGCCTTGTGAGAGGTCAAGTACTCTCCGAACGTGAAAAACTTTACATCGAGGCTGCGCGTTCTTCTGGCGCAAGTGATACTAGAATCCTATTCAACCACATCCTCCCCAACACCATTCAGCCAGTCGTTGTTCAGGCCACAATGGATATTGGTTCTGTGCTATTAGTTGCTGCTGGTTTAGCCTTCATTGGTTTCGGTCCACCAGCTGGAACTGCAGAATGGGGAATGATGATTGCCAGAGGGCAGAACTTCATCCTTAGTTCACCTTGGATGACACTCTATCCAGGACTAGCAATACTTGTCACAGCTCTAGCATTCAACCTTGTTGGAGATGGAATTAGGGACATAATGGATCCCAAACTGAGACGGAGATGATTCAATGACAATACCAGATAATCTAGTATTGCATGTAAAAGACTTGTTTGTGAACTTCTACACCTACGAAGGTGTTGTAAAGGCGCTTGATGGAGTTCAAATGTTTCTCCGACGAGGTGATACCATGGGTGTAGTAGGAGAAACAGGATGTGGAAAAAGCGTAACAGCGAAAGCCATCCTTCGTCTTGTTGAATCACCGGGGAAGATCGAAGAGGGTAATATCCTATTCTATGGTAAAGACCCAGAAACAAAAGAGATGTATGAACAGGACATTGTCGCCCTCGAACCTGAGCAAATGCTTGAGATTCGCGGAAATAAGATATCAATTGTATTTCAGGACCCAGCAACCTACCCTAATCCTGTGTTTCGAATTGGTGATCAGATAGCTGAAGTAGTTGAACTTCACCAAGACCTCTCATTGGATGTTCTTCATATGAAGATTGCTAAGCTCGAACTTGCACTATCTGAAATGATTTCTGATGAGAATCGTGCAGAGATAGAGCAGAAAATTGCCTACTACAAACAACAGTTGGACGATCCTCCTGAACCAGATAAGAAGTCGCGAAAAGAAGCTGCCAAACTTAAAGCCATAGAGATGCTCAGGCTCGTACGAATGCCAACACCGGAGCATATTGCTAATCAATATCCTCATGAGCTATCTGGAGGAATGCGACAGAGAGCATTAATCGCTATGTCACTGGCATGTAATCCAAGCATCTTAATTTGTGATGAAGCAACAACAGCTTTGGATGTCACAGTCCAAGCACAAGTGCTTTCGTTATTAAACCAGCTGAAGAAGGAGATTGGTACATCAATCATTGTAATCACCCATGACATGGGAGTTGTCGCAGAAACATGTAATTGGGTCAATGTCATGTATGCTGGTACGACAGTTGAATCATGTTCAACGAAAGAACTATTCTCTAGACCAATTCATCCGTATACAGAGGGCCTTTTAGTTGCTGTCCCTAAGCTTCATGAGGTGAAAGATCGACTTCCTCAGATTAGGGGAAATGTTCCAAATCTAATAACACCTCCACCAGGATGTCGTTTTCATCCTCGATGCAATTATGCTACCAATATTTGTAAGGAGGAAAAACCGCTCCTAGAAGAGATTGAACAAAATCATTGGGTAGCCTGTCATCATCCTCTAACGGGTCAGGGAGGTAGTGTAAATGAGTGATATATTAATTCGAACCGAAGATCTAAAGAAGCACTTTCCATTAACGGGGGGTGTTTTTCGTAAGGTCATTGGAAAAGTACATGCTGTTGATGGTGTGAACCTTGAAATTAAGAGAGGTGAAACACTTGGCGTCGTAGGGGAGAGCGGTTGCGGAAAAACCACCCTTGGACGGACAATCCTCAGACTTATGAATCCCACAAGCGGTAAGATATTCTTCGAGAATGAGGATATTACCAATATCAGGGGACGAGATCTCAGAAAAGTCAGATTCAACATGCAGATTGTTTTTCAGGACCCAATGGCTTCTCTAGACCCCAGAGTTACCATAAAGAACTCCATCGGAGAACCACTGGTGGTAAATAGAGTGGCCAAGGGTCGAAAGATGAGAGCAATCGTACTTGACCTGCTGCAAAAAGTTGGTTTGACAGAAGATCACCTTAATAGATTTCCACATGAGTTTTCAGGAGGACAACGTCAGAGGGTCTGTATTGCCCGTGCTCTTGCTCTTAATCCAAAGTTTGTTGTTATGGATGAGCCAACATCAAGCACGGATGTATCAGTTCAGGCACAGACTCTAAATCTCATGAAAGATCTTCAGGATGAGTTTGATCTAACCTACATGTTCATCTCACATAACCTATCTGTTGTCAAACATATGAGTGATCGACTTGCTGTGATGTACTTGGGTAAAATCGTCGAAATGACACCACATGACATCTTCAAGAGACCACTTCATCCATACTCCTTCGCACTCGTATCCGCAGTTCCCATCCCCGAACCTAAGTTTGCAGGCAGAGCACAAATCCTATCAGGTGAAGTACCAAGCCCGATTAATCCTCCTCCAGGATGCAGGTTCAACCCCCGATGCATTTTTGCACAGGATATTTGCAGAAAGAAAGACCCCGAACTTAGAGACATTGGTGAGGGGCATCTCGTTGCCTGTCATTTCGCTGGAGAGCTTGATTTTGGAAAAAGTGTTCAGATGGAATATGCCGATTCAGTTAATGGCACTCCGGCATAATAGAGCGGCATGATAGTGTTTAAGAACACAATGTTCCTGCCCAAACATGTGAAATAGATGAACACAGATTTCGAAGATATCGAAAAAGAACATTCTGAGCTAGAAGAGGAAATCGATTGGTTGCAGTATGCTCAGGGTGAAGAACAAGCCCTTAGGCCTCTTGATGCCAAGGATTATGTTGCTATATTCATTGCATCTCTCCAAACCATCTTTCTTCCTTTGATAATCCTGATTTTTGTATTAATTGCATTCAATTTTTGGCTACAGATAGCGGCGGGATGAGCGTGAGGGACTTATCAAAACTTCTTTTTGAAACTTGGATTATTTCAAGCACACTGGCTTTAATCAATATAATAGTAGCATTGGCAATTCATATAACAACTGGGACTAACTTTGATTTCTTCACTCCTTCAAATCTAATGATTCCTGAATTTGGAGTCATGTTAGTCCTCGGAGCCTGTCTGATGAGTCGCCAACCTCTTGATGATGCAAAACGGTATGACTCGGAAGGTAATCCTACTAAATCGTGGCGATATGCTCTGTTGGGCAAGAAGATTATTTTGGCTTCATTCTTTCTACTCGCTTTCATTGGATTGTTCTATTTGTTAGGACTAGTTTTTATTCCTGAAACGATCTGAGAACTAGTAGTGGACAATAGGTCCTTCCTCTTCATGTGAGATTAATCGTTGTCCAATTTTGAAACACACAATGCTACTCACTCCAATGATGCTTACTATATAGAACAGTGCAAAAGCTATATTGAAGTTTAGAAGGAGAAATGCTGGCTCCAAGATTATATTTACAGTAAAGTAAGCTATGCCTTGAGAGAGAAGAATCGGTAGTAAATCTCCCCATGGTGAAATCAATAAAAACGCAGATGCAAATATCACATTCACAATCACTGAACGCTTAATTGTATCATTTGCAATTTTGACATACACATAGTCATGTGTGTTTAGTTCTTCGATATTACTCTGCATGATTGCATCAAGTAGATTCTCTGCATATCTAGGGCCTCCAGGGCCTAGAGCAATCAATACTCCTGCTAAGAAAATGATAATAACCGTACCAATTGACCTCAAAGATTCTAAAAATAGGAGGGCAAGAAGCATTGATGAAATTGAAACAATGAAACCAATCCATATTCCAGCAAGCAGAGTGTTATTCGCTAGATGATCTTGGAACATTGCGCCAATTCTTGAATGCGTTCTTTTAGTGATGTTGTCAATGACCCAATTGTGAGAATAGCAATCTGTATATTGTGTACTTCCACTTAGATCAAGATCAGATACATCATATCTTCCCTGTATTAGCTCCTCAAGTTTATGATGTTGCCGAACCTTCCTTAGTCTGTAGAGTGTAATGATGAAAATGAATGAACCTGTGATTAGTAGGCCAACAGAGTACTCCATGTTCATTCCCTTGTAATATTCAATTGAAGTAAAGCCAGCAAAAATAATAGAATTTTAAACCCTTCTCTAAAGGAAGGAAACTCTATTCAAAATTGAAAGCCAGACATGAAACATCAATATCTTGTACGAGTCAATTGTTTCGCTAAAATCCTTTCCTATGAATATGATTACCTCCCCACGAAGAGTAGTATCTCTTCGTTTACCAACCTTCAGATTAACATCATCCCCATTTAACGTCATCTGGATGCCATGTTCATAAAAAACACGGGGATGCTCTGAATGGAAGTAATCCAAGTTCTTCATAGGCCTTGGATAAAGTTCTGTCTTCAATGATCGCGTTTCGATTTTTATCTGAATCATTTGGGATTCGTAGTTGGCTACGATCTTTTTTGGGCCAGTTGAGCCAGGAATAAGAAGAGGCCTAATGCCTTTGTGTCGATCAACGATACGACCTTCAAGTAAACCTGCAAAGTCACCGCCTCTACCAGAAACAGTAAAAACTCCTTTATCTATCACCATGCAGAATGGATTTCTAGACTCTTCTAATTTTATAAATCCTGAGGGATTCATCCTGCCTTCTTCTTCCATTTGCCAATAAAACCATGGAATTGTAGTCATTGGCAGCATCCGATCAGGGTATTTGTTTTTACGAAACATAATCTTCCATAAATCGTCATTTAGAACATAAAGAGACAATGATATTGGATGGAAATAATCTGTTTGATGTTCAAGGAACTTTTTTTGACTTTCTTTATCAGGATAGAGGTGGTCAGCAATATCAGATATTTGTTCAACCAGGAGAGAGGTCTTTCCTTTGATAGCCAAGTTGTCCAACTGGTCTTGGTTCAAAGTGATTACGACCTGATTATTGATACAGAAGTTCTCAATAGACTTCTCATCAAATTCATACCGGGTTGCCATAAATCAAGGTTTTCGAATATATGAATAGCCTTTTCGGTATCGAGCACCATCAATACACCCTTTCATTTTAATTATTGATGATAACTGCGATGTTGATACCGTTAACAATACCTTTCACAAAGACACTTGGAAAAATATCATGATGAGTCAATAGCTAATAATTAGAACTCACAATTAGTTGGAACACGTGTTCTAATAATCATCGTAAGAGGTTGAGTTATATTGGATTCAATTTCAAATTAGAACAAGATGGTGTCTTATCGATACGACCTTCATATCCATTCAAATTTCTCAGATGGTCTAGCAAGTATAAGTGAGATTACTGATAGAGCTAATGTGCTCAGATTAGAAACAATTGCAATTACTGACCATTTCTGGCCGTCTCTGGGCTCTCGTTATGGTGGAAAGAGAATCATCGAGAATAGACGGAGGGAGATTGAAGAACAGAGAACCGATTACCCGAATCTTTTAATTCTCGATGGTGTTGAAGTCGATATTCAATCCAATGGAGAGCTCGCTCCAGTCGATGAAGGACTGGCACAATTCGACTTAGTCATTGGCTCATTCCATTGGATGACTGATTCTACACGCTGGGTCTCAGCGCTCCAGAAAGCCCTTAAAGAGCCTAAGTTTCACATCCTTGGACATTGGGATGGATACCTGTCCTCTTACAAGGAAGAGGATGGAGAACATGCTGCAGAATTACTAGCTGAAGCAGGGGTGGCCATTGAACTGAGTAATCGCTATGTCACAGAACATCCAGACTTCTTTAATATTGCAAAGAGAGCTGGGTGCAAATTCACTCTCGGGAGCGATTCACATAACAAGGAAACAATAGGACAGCTCGATTTTCAGATTAAATTGGCAATAGATTATGAATTAGAAATGCTTGATCCCCGTGAATTGAAAAAATAGGTAGGGTTTTGTTACACTATCTAAACAGGTCAATTACACGAATATTTGAACTCCCATACCTATCCAAACAGTCCAGTAGTAGGTCAAGATGTTCTTGGTCTTTAATCCACCAGGCACTATATGCAGAAATCGGAAGTCGGAATGCTTTTCTCTCACCAATCATATCCATTCTCATTGGAGATGCTTCATGATGAGTGACAAACTTTTGTTTCCCTCAGACGAGTGGATTGAGAAGTATGTAGATGCTTTGAATAAAAATGCGAGATACGAAGACAGTGCCAAAACGTGGGAAGGGGACTTCGTCTTCCAGATAGATGCTGATGGAGACCTCATCAAAGAGGATGTGAGATTCTATTTGGACCTCTGGCATGGAAAATGCCGCTCCGCCAGAATGGCAGGACCAGAAGATAAAGCTGAATTTGTATACGCAGGACCTCTGAAGAACTGGAAACTGCTCTTTGATGGTAAAATCGACCCTATAAAAGGGATCATGGCTCGAAAGTTCAAACTTGAAGGCGATATGGGCAAGGTCATGCGGTATACAAAGGCCGCATTAGAACTAGTTGCCACTACAAGGGAGATTCCTACAAAGTATCTCGACGAGTAATGTGTGGATAGAGGAAGGCATAGTGCAACTTCATACCGAGCTATGTGATATCATAGGGATCAGACACCCCATACTCCAAGGAGGAATGGGACCCTACAAGACAGAGTCTCTAGCGATAGCCGTAGCAAATGCTGGTGCTCTTGGTGTCATCAGCAGTATAGGAATGGCCGCAACCCTGTTGCCTGAGGCGGCACCAATCGATGCTCTACGACTATTTGGCACTGACCCACCTCCAGTGATTCTACGAAAATCCATTGAAAAGGTCATGACTGAAACGAAGAGTTCAGGAGGTATCTTTGGTGTCAATATCCCGGTGGCAGCTGAGTTCATGCTTGCATCAGAGATGTTCTTCAGAGAGACTGTAGCTGCAGTTCAAGAGAACTCTGATATTGAGAGGTCTCTGAGAGTGATCGTCACCTCAGCGGGAAATCCAAAACCGTGGGCAGTCATCAAAGAACATGGATTTGTCTGGGCTCATGTCGTTCCTAGCGTCTATCATGCAAAGAAGGCAGAGGTTGCAGGTGCAGATATTGTTGTTGCCTCAGGACATGAGGGAGGTGCACATGTAAGCTGGGACCCAGTTCATTCGATGGTGCTCTTACCAGCAGTAGCAAAGTCGGTGAACCTACCTGTTGTTGGAGCAGGAGGATTCAGTGATGGCAGAGGACTTGCAGCAGCACTCTGTCTAGGTGCTAAAGGCATTCAGATGGGTACAAGATTGATCGCAACGAAGGAGAGTGACTTCGAACCAATCTGGAAAAATGCAATAATTAACCGCGAAGAGAGGAACACCCTTGTGGGAAGAGGGCTATTTGGACCAATGCGATTCCTTCGTAATGCACGAGCAGTACAGATCGTAAAGCGAACGCTCAATGATATTCCTGATTTCTTCTTAGGAGAACCTCTTGATTCGAATGAGGAGATATTAGAGCTGGAGAGGTCAGGGTTTGATGACCTCATTGATGCAAAAGAGGATACTGCACTCATGTTTGGTGGAGAGGTAGTAGGGCGCATTCAAGACGTACCAAGTACTCAAGATCTCATCCAAGACATCATATCTGAAGCTGTAGATATTCTCAACAATACCCCCAAACGTGTTCTTCAGATATAATAGCGGAAAGGCAGAGCAAATAAGAGGGGGAAGTACTATTGGTGAAGCAGTATCAGTTCTGATTTGTATTAATAGTAGTGTTTGGGAGAGATGACAATGGTATGGTGGTTCTCTATACCTAAGATTGTGTTTGGTGAAGATGCTCTAAGCGAACTCGAACAAGTTGAAGGTAAGAAAGCAATCATTGTGACTGACAAAGTCATCAATGGTCTAGGTCTTGCTGAGAAGATATCTAACATATTGTGCGAAAACCAGTGGGAAACTGCAATTTGGGATGGCGTTGAACCTGACCCTAAGGTTTCAACTGTAATGGAAGCCGCGAAAGCGATGAAACGTGTTGATGCAGATTGGATTATCGCTGTAGGCGGTGGAAGTGTTATGGACACCGCTAAAGCAGCTTGGGTTCTTTATGAAAAGCCCGATACCCAATTGGATGCATTGACCCCATTTGACATATTGGGACTTCGTTCGAAAGCTAGGCTAATCTGCATTCCAACCACAACAGGGACTGGTTCTGAGGCTACAAAAGCAATAGTGATACGAGATGATGAAACTGGAAGGAAGTTCGCAACCATTAATCCTGAACTCACACCAGATATTGCGATTCTAGACCCCTCATTCGTTGTTGGATTACCAAAGGGTCTGACGGCTTATACCGGAATGGATGCCTTGACACACGCAGTTGAAGGATACATATCTGTGTGGAAGAATGACTTTTCTGATGGTAGCTCTCTACAGGCAGTGAAGATGATCTTCGAATGGCTCCCGAAGTCAATCGAAGACCTGACTGATCTGGAAGCGAGAGAGAAGATGTTAGTTGCAGCATGCCTAGCTGGAATGTCATTTGGAAACTCACAGGCAGCTCTTGCACATTCACTTGGTCATAGCATGGGTTCAGTTCTCAGGTTGCATCACGGTCTCTCAGTAGGTATGGCACTCCCATACACTGTTGAATTCAATTGCAAGGATAATGAAGAGTGCGCAGCTCAATATGCTGAACTCGCTGGACTCATCAGTATCCATGAAAAGGACAATACGAAGACATCAATAAAATTCGCATCTGCGATAAAAGATCTCATGGCCAAAGTGGGTAGCCCCAGGACATTTTCAGAAGCAGGTGTCAAACGGGCGGACTTTGATAAAGCACTGGAAAAAATGGTGGAGTTCGCTATGATGGATTCTAGCATCACTATGAATCCCAGAAATATTGACAGTAGTGAGATCCGTAAGATGTATGAATATATGTTCGAAGGCAAAATAATTGATTTCTAGGGGGAGGAACAGGATGTTAGGATATCGAGGTAAGATACTCAATGTAAATCTGACCAAGGAAGCAACAACAGTTGAATCATTAGATAGAGAGATGTTAAGGCAATTTATTGGTGGTGCAGGTCTAGGAACACGACTTCTCTATAATATGATTGACTCAACCACAGATCCCCTTGGACCAGATAATCCATTAATCTTCCTTACGGGTCCATTCACTGGAACTATGGTTCCAACAAGTGGTAAGTCTACATTCTGTTCGCGATCACCAAAGACAGGTCTCCTGGGCTATAGCACAGTAGGTGGTCATCTAGGAGCCGACCTCAAGTTTGCTGGGTTTGATGGAATTGTAATCACTGGTATTGTATCAAAACCATCCTATTTGTTAATTGAAGACTTGGATGTTGAGATACGAGATGCCAGTCATCTCTGGGGTAAAGATACAGAACAGACTTGGGAAATCTTGAAAGAAGAGACAGGCCATAGAAATGCGGGTATCGCGAGAATTGGTATCGCAGGAGAGAACCGAGTCAAGTATGCAAGTATCATTGTAGATCATCATCGTGCCGCAGGAAGAACTGGACTAGGAGCAGTGATGGGGTCAAAGAAGCTCAAAGCAATTGTTGTGCATGGTTCAAATAGGAAAATTCCCGTAGCAAAGGAAGAGGAACTACGAGAATATGCCGCAGAATTAAACGAGGATAAAAAAGAAGATCCCACATTTCGTATGTATAGTGACCTTGGCACTGCAGGATATACTGATATGGCGAGCCTGATGTACGGGTCATTTCCGGCGGGATATTACGCCATCGGAGAATTTGATACTTACAATCTAAGTGGCACCTCTGTCAAAGAAACAATTTTGGTCGGTAAGACATCATGTTATCGTTGCCCAATCGGTTGTGGTCGAGTTGTGGAGATAACAGAGGGCAAATACAAGATGGACAAATTTGCTGGACCAGAACTCGAAGTAACAGGAACGATGGGGTCTCTTATCCTGAATAATGATGTTGAATCTGTAGCGTTTGTGAATAAGATGCTTGATCTTTATGGTATAGACACTATCTCAGGCGGAAACACCATTGCTTTTGCCTATTATTTATTCAAGGAAGGTAAGATTGCATCAGAAGATCTTGATGGAATATCACCTGAATGGGGAGAGGTCGATTCAGCTCTTGTATTTATTGAGAAGATTGCGAAGAGAGAAGGAGTTGGAGACCTCATGGCAGAGGGCAGTCTGCAATTCGGAGAGCGATTTGGTGTACCCGAACTCGCAGCTCAAGTGAATGGGCTAGAACTACCACAACATGATCCAAGAGGCTTTTCAGGACTGGCGGCAGGGTATGCAACATCACCACGAGGTGCATGTCACATGGCTGCTGATATGTACAATGTTCAGATGGGGCAACCTAACGAGGCGTTTGGAATTGAGAGTGTCGACAGATTCGAAAATGAGGCAGACATAGTAGCCAAACAGCAAGATTTCAGGGCATTGACCAATTCAGCAGTCATTTGTAATTTCTATTCGGTAAATGGAGATGAACTTACTCGACTCCTTCAACTTGTCACAGGATGGGATTTCACTGTTGATGAAGTTGTACAGACAGGAGAGCGTATATTTACACTGATGAGAATGCTCAATCTTAAACTCGGGTATAATGTAAAGAATGAGAGGCTTCCTGAGATAGTCATGAGACCTTTAGAGGGAGCAACAGAAGGATACGTCCCCAATGTAGGTGAACATCTCGACAAGTGGTACGAAACACGTGGATGGGATAGAAAGACTGGGAGGCCTCCCAAAGATAGGCTTCAGAAATTAGGTCTTGGAGATCTCTGAGGTTCGCTCGACTAAAGTTCAGCATTCTTTAGCTCACTTGCTACAGATTTCAACAAATCATAGAGAATCGGTATATCTGCAATCCGGAGCTTCTCATCAGGAGTATGCGCATTCAAAGCTGTAGGACCGATTGAGACCATTTGGATACCAGGTATCTTTGCTCCAATAATACCACACTCCAATCCCGCATGAATGGCACGAAGCTGAACTTCTGTCTTCAGTACCTGCTCATAGTGTCTCTGGACAAACTTAAGAAAAGGACTGGATGGTGCAGGATTCCAACCAGGATATGCTTCTTTTCGTTCAATATCCCACCCAAATTGACTTGCAAAGAACTCCACCTGATTCCGGTATGATTCGAGCTCAGCATCAACACTACTCCGTGTGCTAATCAGGATAGTAAACAATTCTCCTTCGGTCTTAATTATAGCAACATTGTTTGATGTTTCAACAAGATCTTTGACGTATGGCGAAACATTGATTGGACCTTGTCGTAGAAGATCGATAGTGAGGATAATCTTATGTGATTCCTCAGAAGAACAGACAGGGAATTGCTCCACCTGTTTCCATTTTATTTGGAGGTCAGGTTCAAGAATTGTAGACCTCTTTGATTCATTTTTATAGTATGCAATAATTGCTTGTGAAGCTTCGTGTAATAATTCATCGGCAGAGACCTGTTTCTCAGCTGGTATGGCAAACCGCACTGTAGATTCACGTGTAATAGCATTGTGCTTACTACCACCTTCCCAAGATGATAGAAACACCTTCATTTCCAGACCCAATTCAATAAGCATTCTGGCTATGAGCTTGTTGGCGTTTGCTCTATGTTTGTGAATGTCAACTCCTGAATGCCCACCAAGAAGTCCTGAAATAGATAATTCATAGTATGTCAAATTACTATCCGTGGTACTAATGTCAAGTACTCGACTAAGCTTGGTATCACCACCACCTGCAGAACCAATTGTGATAAGACCAAGTTGCTCAGAGTCTACGTTTATCAGGAGCTTACTCTCAATTCCCAACTCCTGAGGATTCAGAGAGAATGCCCCAACAAGACCTGTCTCTTCATCAACGGTAATTAGGACTTCAAGAGGACCATGCAAAGCATCAGGATCTATTAATAGAGCCAGTGCCAATGCAACACCAATCCCATTATCTGCACCTAAAGTAGTGCCATCAGCATCTACCCATTCGCCATTTTCCTGTATTCGCACAGGGATAGGAGCATTATCAAAGTCAAACCCACCCTTGCGGTCGGTTTCACACACCATATCCATGTGACCCTGAAGGAGAAGTGGCGGAGTGTCTTCCATTCCTTTAGTTGGTCCCTTCTTAAGAAGAAGATTTCCAACACTATCTTCGACAATCTCAATCTCAATGCCACTAGATTCTGCCCTCTCCGTCACCCAGGATCTAATCTTTGCTCTGATTTTGTCTTCTTTCTTGGATTCACGAGGCGTTACTGTGAATACATGTTCAAAAATCTCCCAGACTGGCTCAGGTTTCAATTTTTCAAGGACCATGACGATAGACCTCTATCATCTCTGGACATTTCCCTGCGCTATTAGATTTTATCTATTGACAGACATCTTTTTCTCTCACGAATACTAGAGTATAGATTCTGAAATTCAAGGAGTAAAGTAGGATGTTATTCGATCCAATATTAACAGATACTCTTAGAGACGCTCTTCCGGGTCTTGGAGACTTCTTCCTTCTGGTAACTCAGTTTGGAAGCGAGCTGGTGTTCATTGGAATCTTGTTGATATTATTCTGGACTGTCAATAAGAAAGAAGCCATTTTTGCAACATTTGTTCTTCTCTTCGCAATACTCTCAAATTATTGGTTGAAAGTTATAATTGCGAATGAGAGACCTCCTGCAAGTAATTGGTATCCTGGAACGGACCCCCCTAATTATAGTACTCCCAGTGGGCACAGCCAAAACTCAGCAAGTCTCTATGGATGGTTTGCTATTAGAATCAAGAGATGGTGGATGCTGTTGATTGCTATCGTACTTACAACTCTAGTAGGCATATCCAGAGTATATCTTGGTGTACATTTTATTGGAGATGTGTTACTGGGGTGGGGTATTGGAATAGTCACAGTGTTAGCGTTCTACTATCTTGAGAAACCAGCACGAGAGTTTCTCTCTAGATTTAGATACGAGTATCTCTTGATGATGTTAGCTGTAATTGCCTTGGGTATGTTGCTATTAGCATGGGTTCTCCCTCAGCCGCCAAACGATAATTTTGGTGCAATAGGTGGGATAACAGTTGGTCTGGCAATTGGTCTGGCATTAGAAAATAAGTTTGTCAATTTTGATGTAAGACCGTCTAATGAACAGAAATGGAAACTTGTAGTGCGAGTCGTTGTTGGTCTCGTACTTGTCATCGGTCTGATGGTCGGATTAGGAGCAATACTACCTTCCGAGGATCTTTGGCTCCGAGCAATAAGATATGCATTGATTGCACTCACTGGAGTCTTCATCTGGCCACTGATCTTCAAACGAGCTAACCTCTAGCTAAGGTCAACCTATCCTACGACATTTAAAGTTCAAAGCCGAAAAACTCGGCAGATTCAAGAGGCAGGCTGTAATATATGAAAAGAAGGTGAACCGTGTGAAAGAGGGAAGTAGTACACCACTTCTATCGCCATTATTTCCAAGACCTCCTTACCATTATGTAGATGCTAAGATATTCCTCGCGTTGTTCAATCCACCAGAGAACTCAATCCAGGCATTGTTACCAGAACCTCTCAGACCATCACAGATGCCTCTAGCAGGATTACTCTTTGCAGAACAACCGTGTAAGGAGGCAGGCACTTTTATGGAATCCGGCATGCTCGTACAGTGCCTTTTTGATAATCCTGAAACAGAGGAAGAAGAGGTAGGAGTGTATTTTGCTTACAATTACGTCGATACTGATGTAGCGCAGGCTGCAGGTCGGGAAATCTGGGGATACCCACGAAAGAGAGCAGAAATATCTTTGAAGTTGAGTGGTGATACACTTGTTGGCTCAACTCAGAGGGATGGTGTGACAATTCTAAGAGCAACATGCAATCTTGAGGATGAAGGTGAATGGATCGATAGCGGCCCAAACATCAATGTGAAGATGATTCCGAGTGTCACTGGAAAAGGATACGATCTGGCGGCAATCACAGCGGCATATCTTGAATATTCAATAAAACATGGTCGTTCAGGGGAGGTTGAAGTAGAATTCAAGAATGGTCCTCGAGACGATTTTAAGAGGGTCAAAATTGAAAGCACGATGATTGGATTGTATTTCGATTGTGACATTCTAGTCCCAGAAGGAAAGATTATTGGTACCATCAAACTATGATTAGAGATATTCAGTTGCTTCAATAGTCTGAAGTCTGCGACCTGCCTTCTTAGTATAGGATCTCATTATTTGAATGCACAACAGAGCAAAAACAGGAATTGCAAGATATGTGTAGATAGGATTGAGGAAGATACCTACTGATAATATGATACCAATACCCATGAAACCAATAAGATTAGGAAGAACCTGAGCACGAGCCATAGCCCACATACTTCGTATTGGCATCTGCACTGCAGATCCTCGCTGTCTACTTATATTGCGCTCCGCCTTGAAATCACCGCCAGTAGCTGCAGAATAAGCAGCAATACCACCTGAGGCTACTGTAAGAAAAGTACTTGCAAGAACTATTGCAGGAAGATATAACCAGAGACTTGGTTGAATGAAGAGAACAAGAACAGATGCAACACTAGTAGCAATTATGGTGAATGGCACAGCACTAAACACCTTTCCTTTGATGTAGTCCGTAAGACTAGCAGGAGCCAGTTGCAGATTCATGAGGTTCTTTCCTTCATAGACCAGTTCATACCCAGCAAAATAGACACCATATGATACAGCAAAAGGAATCATCGCATATATCACAACAAAAGGTGCAAATCCTACAAGCTGTTGACCAGGAGTTAGAAAGATTATGAAGAACCAGAAGACAATCCTGAGGGGGCCAAGTAGGTAGTTTGCTAGAACCCTTCCTTCTCTTCGGACAGACGCAATATTATACCACATAGATACGCTTGTTGTCTCATTCATCTTAACGAATGGAAGACCCGAGGGATTCCATGTCGTGTGAACGATTCGTTCTTCTGACTTGGATGTACGTTTAGACCCACTTGCCAACCAACCACTATAATGAGCGTTTTCACTAACAACAGCATTTGCGTAAATCAAGCTGCCAGATAGAAAGAGAAAGACCAGTGCAAGAATCACATCAGCTAGATTTACTGGAAGTGCGACTATTAATCCTAAGGTAACAGTATTCATTACACCGCCGGGACTAAAGTCTGAAGACAGACCAATCTGTTGAGCGAAAGATAGAATCCATCCAAAGAACTGACTGAATCCAGAGCCTGAGGAGATTATGGAATAATAATACAACGAACCGATGATGATTGAGATTGCAGTACCAAAGAACCACCCAATCTGTTTGAGTCTACGTCGTCCTGCGAGTAATCGAGAGATGCCAAGACCAATGAGCCCTCCCAATGATACACCAAGAGTCACGTTTGCTAGTAGTAGGACCAGAAAGACAGGGATTGAGAGTAGAGCGTAGGCTGCAGTGGAAGCGATTGCTAATCCAATCACTATGGGTGTCCCAATGACCAAGTAGAGCGTTGCATTGTAAAAAATGATGACAATCGATTTTTCTAAGAATAGAGTTCTCAAAGAGATTGGCATGGTCATCAGATATTCCATTCTTGAAGAATTAGCAACTGTTGTCACACTAATTGCAATAGAACCCATGAATGAAATGATTACTAAGAAATTAAAGATTGTAGCGCCGAATGCAATATTATCTCGGATTGCAGTTTCAAAGAAGGTCCAGCCAAGTAAATCAACCATCAGGAGTATACCAAGAAAAACTGCAACGGCAAAGACTGTTGCTGCAATATATCGTAACGTTCGACGAAACAGACTACGACGTTCAGACCGTTTGCCTTTTACATTCTTAATTCTCGTAGATCCCATGAGGTCGTGACGTAATAGAATCATCAGGTCTTCTATCAAGGTTGATCACCCAAGAATGCTGCAATCTTCTGCATGTCTGGGCCTCCTGTCAAATCCAAGAAAATATCTTCAAGAGACTGTTGCCCTTTTGCCTTCAGCCTTAGCTCATCCATTGTCCCCTCTGCAATCATCTGACCATTGTTGATTATACCAATCCGATCACACATTCGCTCTGCGATTTCAAGAACATGGGTACTCATTAGAATGGTATTTCCTCTATCTCTAAGACCTCCAAGTATCTCTTTGATTGTCGCGGCACCTCTGGGATCAATTCCAGCCTGAACTTCATCCAATATCAAAATCTTTGGGTTATGAATGAGTGCAGCAACTAAACTTGTCTTTCTAGACATTCCTTTCGAATAGGTTTCGATGAGATCATCACTTGCATCCTTGATATCTAATAATGTGAGTAGTTCATCAATCTCCTCATCTCTCTCAGGACCTCGAGGCACTCTCCAGATATCACTAACATAATTAATGTATTCCCATCCTGTGAGGCGCTCAGGAAGAACTGGTTCTTCGGGAACATACCCCATGACCCGCTTTGCCTCTACTATCTTTTCCTGTACATCGAAGCCATTGATACGAGCAGTTCCCATGGTTGGTTTGAGGAGACCAAGTAACATACGCATTGTTGTTGATTTCCCAGATCCGTTGGGACCAAGTAATCCATAGATCTCTCCTGGATTAACTTGGAATGACAGTCTATCAACTGCTGTAAACTCGGTAAATTTTTTTGTGAGAGTAATGGCTTCAATCATGAAAATCACGTGAATAGAAAACTGAGTCAATTTATGCCTTAGCATCTGAGTCCATATTTTCCACTATTCGAATATAATTATAAACCCTATAGGAAAGAACTGAAGTATGCCACTCGAGAACTGGAGACTATTGGATATTGGTCCTATTGACCCTCTTGAAACACAGATAATCTATGATATGATTGCTCAAGGAATTACGCAAGGCAAGTCGGAGAATACACTTATCATCTGTTGGCCGGCAAAGCCCTTGGTCAGTCTTGGTCATTTCCAAGAGATAGAGGAAGACATCGATACAAAGTTCTGTCGAGAGAACAATATTGTTTTCACTCGAAGAGTCATCGGTGGCGGCGGCGTTTATCTTGATGACGGTCAGATGTTCTATCAATTGATTGGTAGGATAGACAGTCCAACAACGCCAAAGAAAATTGATGATTATTATAGAAAGTTTCTGGAAGCACCAGTACAAGCATACCGAAATCTGGGCATCCCAGCCGAGTTTAAACCTGTCAATGATATCATTGCAAATGGGAAAAAAATCTCAGGAAATGGTGCTGGAGATGTCGGTGATGCAAGAATTCTTACAGGCAATCTCATCTTTGACTTTAATTTTGATATGATGGTGAAAGTTCTGAAAGTACCTGATGAGAAGTTTAGAGATAAAATCGCAAAGAGCTTACGAGACAGGATGAGTACTATCCAGCTCGAAACTGGGTCAATTCCTGATCGAACAGAAGTGAAAGAAGATCTCATTAGATTATACGAAGAGACCCTTGATATCTCATTAGTCAGAGGCAATCTAACAAGCTGGGAGAAGGGGAGAATGGCAGAACTTCATCCAAAATACCTCTCAGATGAATGGCTTCACTGGCGAGGTGGTGGTAGACTCACAGGCGCAAGGACTGTGCGTATCTCAGCAACAACATCAGTTGGAACTGCAAACTACAAAGCGCCAGGAGGTTTGATCCGAGCAACAATCGAAAAAGTCGATGGAAAGGTGAATGAGATTGTTTTGAGTGGTGACTTCTTCATGCTTCCAAATGAGGCGATCGCATGGCTTGAACAGAAGATTATTGGTGCCTCGGTTGAAGGAGAGGAGATCATCCAACGCATAAAGCAAGCCTATAATGAATATAAAATAGAGTCACCAGGTGTCACTCCTGAAGATATCGAGACTGCAATCAGAATGGCAATTGGTAATGAATAGAGTTCTAGGATAGATTCATCTTTCATTACCTCAATCTGGAATCCATGCATGTTCGTCAATACGAAAAGGGTGACGAAAGGTCAATCGCAGAGATCTACAATAGAGCATTCCAGAAACAGATCTCAAGCCTTCCTAAGATATACCAATATAGGAGGGTCGTTCCAGAGGATGTAGTCCATTGGAGAGATGGAGGAGCTAACACATTTTGGATAATGGAAGATGATGGTAGAACAATTGGATATGCGCAAGTAAGAATAGAGGTAGAGATTGGAAAGCAGGAAATCCCAATACTTCAATTCATGCCTGGAAAAAGTTGGGATTTGAATGAGAGTAATTTTGCAGTCCACCCTGATTATCAGCGGCGAGGAATTGCATCAGGTCTGATTCGAGAGATAATCAAGAGATATCAATCCGAAGTGATGTTTGTAACTGCACTTACATTCAGTGATAATACACCTGCGGAGGCTCTACTTTCAAGCCTTGATTTCAAAATGCACGATGTCTTTTACTACGAGCCATTCTCTGAAAAGTATCCTTTAGAGAACAGTAGTTTCTATGGATCTTTCGAACTAAAGGACCTTCCATCTGTTAAAGTTCCGATAGCAGAAATTAGCTTCAGGAGGGCAGAGCAAAAAGATGCAGAGATCATACTTACTCTGCATGAACATAATGTCTTCTGGTGCAGAGAGTGTCTAACTCTTGAATGGAACAGGAATTTCATTGACGGAAAATATGGTCATACTGTTTTTGTCGCAGAGCATGAGGGACGAGTGATTGGTGCGATTGATTACTACGAGGATGGAAGAATAGGGATTACAGGTGTTCTCCCCGAGTATCGTGAAAAAGGATTTGGGAGTGCAATGTTCTATGAGATTCTCAAAGAGATGAAACGAGTTGGATATGAGAGTGTTTTTGTTGACTCAGGACTGACTCAGACTGATGCAATCAAGATGTATGAGAGATTTGGCTTCACTATTGAAAGAAGACAGAATTGCTGGATTAAAACTCTGAAGCAAGGTGGCACTAAGTGAAAGAAGACGCGTTTCTAGTTAGAACTCCTGGGAGAATCTGTCTCTTTGGTGAACATAGTGACTATCTAGGCTTGGATGTGATTGCTGCAGCAATTGATTTGACAATAGATATCGAAGCTAGTCCAAGAGATGATAATCAGGTCCATGTTGAATATCTTGACTTGAATGAGTACGATTCATTTCAAATAGGTCATGAGATAGCGTACAGGAACAAGAGGGATTACATCAGAAGTGCATTCAATGTCATGGGACGTCGAGGAATTGAACCTGAGCATGGATGGAATTTGCGTGTTACAGGAAATATTCCAATTGCTGCGGGTCTCTCCAGCTCTTCAGCATTGACAGTTGGAACCATCATGGCAATAGCAAGAATGGGGCAAAAAGAGATGGCACCAGAGGATGTTGCAATAGCCGCTTTCGAGTCTGAAGTTCTGGAGTTCGATGAAAGCGGTGGAATTATGGACCATTATGCTACTGCAATAGGTGGTGTGGTCCACATCAACACCAAAGACAGATTGGTGACTCGACTTCCCGCGAAACTGGGGGCAATTGTCATCGGAGATTCAAGAGAGAAAAAGACGAATACTGTCGGAGACCTTGAATTCATCAGAACAACTGTCGAGAGAGAGTATGAACTCATTTCACAAAAAATCTCCTCCTTTGATCGTAGGACGACCCCAGTCAATACAATTACTGAACTATCTCATCGAAGACCAAGTAGAGAGAGAAGTATGGCTGAGGCAGCTCTCCGAAATCGCGACTTGACAAATCGAGCCCTCAAGTTGTTGGAGAGTGAAGAGCCATATGAATATGCACTCGGAGCAATGGTGAGAGAACATCATGATATCCTGAGAGATGGGTTAGATAGGTCAACTCCAAAGATTGAGAGGATGATTGAAGTAGCCTATAATGCCGGTGCTCTAGGATGTAAGATAAATGGTAGCGGTGGGGGTGGAACGATGATGGCTTATACAGTAGGTTGGGAATGTGAAGTAGCTTCAGCAATTCAACAAGCGGGAGGAACTGCACATATCGTGAATGTAAGTAGAGGTGCTACTCTCACAACAATCTAGAAGTATTTAGTTATCTTCTGCTAGCTCCTTCATTCGAGCCTCTACAATCTCAAGAATCTCTTCCTTCAGTTTTTGTCCTTCAGTACGAATCTTCTCGACTTCTTTGGCAGTGTTGTCTACAAAACTCTTGTCCTTGATGTTGCCAAGATTGATACGAACATTCAGAGCAGCTCCTTCAATAGCTGCCATAAGTGCGTGCGAAGCAACACCAGCATCGGTAATCGTATTGATATTTCCCTTATCAGCAGCAACTTTGGCATGTTCCAGAGCACTATATGAGTGCCTCATGGTTGTTAGCGGCATCTCAGCTGCATGAATAGTTCCCTTCTGAATTGTATCTTCCTTTGCCTTCTTCTCAGCATCTGATTCTTCTGGCAGCTTGAAAGCGTCCATCACAACATCAAATGCTTCCGAGTCTTTTTCAACGAGGTCCATCAGGATACCACGATCATACTCACAGGCATGACGATGTTCAAGCATCTCCTCCTTTATTCCAGCAAATTTTCTACCAGATAGAGAGAGACCTGTCACCATACAGACCAGACCGGCACCAAAAGATCCGATTGCAGCGGCCACACTACCTCCACCTGGAGTGGCACGTGCACGACGAACTTCATTGCCGAACTCAATCATAGACATCTCTGTGAATGTCTTCTTTGTTGGGTCCTGTGCTCCTCCGAGATAATAGAGGTCTAAGATCATAGACTCGTCAAGTTTCTCAGGCTGTAGATAATACCGAAGTGCATCTAGAAGTGCAAAGAGGGGAACCATACCCACAATCTCGGTCTCAATGACAGTGGCTCCGAATCTACGAGCCTCGTTCTTCACAACTTCAAATACTTGGTGAATCTTGGTACGCTTTGGATGAGTGAGGTTGAGAGAGACTTGAACACAGTTTTTGGCCGGTAGGTCTAGACCAATACCCTGGACATTGACAAACCCACCAGTAGTCCCTCGTACTGCATCAGCACAGGCTTTTGCAACTGCAAGATTTGTTGTATTGAGGTTGAAATTAATGGCAATCAAAAAGTTCCGCGACCCTGTGGCTGTGGCACCAGCTGTGGGATGAATCTTGTTTGGCCCATAGTCTGGATTCTTATCAGGATCACTACCGATGAGGTCTCTTAAACCCTCAAATTCACCTTCACGGATATTCGGTAGATCAACTCGATCGGGGCGAGTAGCAGCCTTAGAATACAGATACACGGGGACATTGCATTTCTTGGAAAATTCATCAGCAAACTCTTTCGACAATTCAATGCATTCCCCAATCGTAGTGCCATGTAGTGGAATGAAAGGTACAACATCCACAGCACCCATTCTTGGGTGTGCACCTTTGTGCTTGGTCAGGTCGATCTTCTCAACTGCAACCTCAGCAGCCTTGAGAGCTGCCTTCTTCACATCCTGTGGTTCACCAATGAATGTAAAGACCGAACGATTGTGGTCTGGATCAAATTCAATATCAAGCAGACGGACAGTGTCAACGCTCTTGATTGCGTCAGCAATAGCATCAATGACTTCTTTTCTACGGCCTTCAGAGAAGTTGGGTACGCACTCAACTACTTTCACAGGATTCACCTAGGAGAGGTCGAAACGATGTTATACAAAAGCGTTTGGGCATGCACACTAGATTGAATCACTATTCACTTCAACTGAGCAGTATACGCATCAATGACATTTCGGAGAAGCATCGTGATTGTTAATGGACCAACTCCACCGGGAACGGGTGTCACACATTGAGCCTTGTTCTTCACGTTTTCAAAGTCAACATCACCATATGGTGTGGCAACGTCAATGACCACAGCATCTTCTTTTATCATATCAGAAGTGATGAAGAATGGGTCGTCCTTTGAAGTTCTTCGACCAATTGCGGTAATCAAAACATCAGCAGATTTAGTGAATTTAGTTAGGTCTTTGGTTCTGGAATGACACACGGTGACTGTTGCATTCCTATTTAGCAGCAAAAAGATAAGAGGTTTACCAACGATAGTGGACCGATTGATGATGACGGCATGTTTTCCAGAGAGGTCGTTCATACTAATGTTATCTAACATTGTGGCGATACCATGGGGTGTTGCAGAACTAAGCTGCTCTCCACCGTAGAAGAGGTTGTAAATATTGACGGGCGAAAATCCATCTACATCCTTTAATGGAGCAATTGTTCCTATGATGGTCTTTTCATCAATATGCGTTGGAAGTGGTAATTGAACAAGGATTCCATGAACAGTCTTATCATTATTTAATTTGTGAATCAGATTCAGTAAATCATCCTGTGTCGTCTTCTCAGGGAGATCATAATGGTCAGAGAGAATACCTGCATCACTACAGGCTTTACGCTTCATCCGAACATACATCTGAGACCCCTCATCTTCTCCAACAATAACAGTAACTAATTTTGGAGAGACCCCATACTTTGCCACAAACTGTTCAACTTCTGATTGAATCTGGTTTCGTAGTCGCTTTGCAAGACGTTTTCCTTTGATAACATGATCTTCACAGATTGGTCTTTGATCATCATCAGACATTTGAATCACCATTTAGAATATTCCGCTAATGTGCCCTTCTTTATCGACATCCATGTTTTCAGCAGCAGGATTCTCAGGAAGTCCAGGCATAAGATTGATCTCACCCATGTGGACAACAACAAAACCAGCTCCGTTGCTAACGTCCGCGCCAACTACCTCTACATCAAATCCCGAAGGTCGTCCCTTGAGAGCCTTGTTATCAGACAGACTAAACTGGGTCTTAGCAATACAGATAGGAAGTTTCCCATAACCTCGTTTCTCTAGGGACCTGAGTGTTCCTTTGGCACCAGCGGTATAGGATACACCTTTGGCACCATAGATGTTCTGTGCAACCTTCTCAATTTTGGTCGTTAACGAGTCTTTGAGATCGTAAGTGTATGCGATGGGCTTTGCGGGTTGATTAGTGATGGTCTCAACCACAATTTTGGCTAATGGTATTCCTCCTTCAGAACCTTTAGAAAAGACCTCTGAAACAACAACCTTCACATCTTTCATCGAGCAATGATTCCTGAGAAGTTCAATTTCCTCATCGGTATCATCAGGGAACTTGTTGATAGCAACCACAACAGGTACTCCAAAATTACACATATTCTCTACATGTTTTTCGAGGTTTGAAAACCCGTATTCCAAGACACCATGCCCATGTTCTTTCAATGCTCGGATCGTCGTGATCACAACACATGCATCTACTTTGAAATCGCCAGCCCGTGTCACTACGTTGAAGAACTTCTCAGCACCAAGATCAGAACCAAAACCTGCTTCAATAACGACATAGTCAAACAGCCGGAGAGCAATATCAGTAGCAATTATGGAGCTCGTTCCGTGAGCGATGTTTGCAAATGGTCCAGTGTGCATGATTGCAGGTGTGCCCTCTAAGGTCTGAATCAGATTCGGTTTTAATGCATCCCGTAGGAGAACTGCCATGGCTCCCTGTGCCTTTACATCTTTAGTATACATATCATCCAATTGCTCTGATCTGGCAATGAGAATTTTACCCAACCGCTCCTTTAACTCGGCGTAGTTATTCGAGAGCCCTAGAATGGCCATGACTTCTGACGCAGAAGTTATGATGAAGGCATCTTCACGGGGAAATCCATCAAATCTACCTCCGAGACCGACAATCACTTTCCTCAGAGCCCTATCATTCATGTCAAGATTTCTTGGCCAATAGGTACGTCGTAAATCAATCTCAGGCTGATGGTCGTAGTGAATGTAATTATCAATCATTGCAGAGAGAAGATTGTGGGCTGCTGAAACAGCTGGAAAGTCACCAGTGAGAAACAGGTTAATCTGTTCAAATGGTTCGAGGCGCGATTTACCTCCTCCCGCAGCACCTCCTTTTACTCCAAATACAGGACCTAGTGATGGTTGCCTAAGAGTGACGACAGCATTATGACCTAGAGCATTTAATGCCATCGAGAGACCAATGGAATTAGTGGTCTTTCCCTCACCAGCAGGAGTTGGGCTTGTTGCAGTAACAAGAATCAATTTCCCCTTTCGTTTCCCTAATTGTTTCCTAATATCTAGATCAATCTTAGCCATATACTTACCATAGCTTTCCAAGTATTTCTCATCAATACCAGCCTTCTTTGCCACTTCTGTAATCGGAATCATTGTAGTATAACACGCACCAAGGTCATCTGATAATTTTCTGATGTTCCAATCCTTGATAAAACAAGCTCTATGGTGGTTAGGCTACTAGCGTCATTCAAAATTTCATTAGCTCGTTAGATATCTTGCCCAAAGGAACATAAGTTACTTCCTTCTGCAATGAGTTGATTGGTGATATGTAATGCCTGAACTTAGCGACCCGATTAGAATAGCTAGTCTTCGAATAAGGAACCGTGCAGCTATGGCACCGATGGTACGTAATCTGGCAACCGAAGAGGGAAAAGTCACTAAGGAGGTAATTGATCATTACAGATTACGAGCCATGGGTGGAGTTGGGCTCATTATTGTTGAAGCTGCTGCAATAGATTGGAATCACCGAATTATGAACCACAATATTGGTATATATGACGATACAATGATACAGGGACTTAGTGAACTCGCAGCTGAGATCAAAGCACAGGGGTCTAGAGTGTTCATCCAAATTAATCATTCAGGACCAAAAGGACATGGAAAACAGACCTATGTGGGACCATCATCGATTCCGGTCATGAAGAACAATGTACCAGTTTCTCTTACAAGTGAAGATATTCAGAATATCAAATACATGTTTGTTGATGCTGCAAGGAGAGCCAAGGAGGCAGGATTTGATGGTGTTGAGATACATGGCGCACACTACTATCTCTTGAGCGCTTTTCTCTCATCGTACACGAATCAGAGGAGAGACGAGTATGGGGGATCAGCAGTGAACAGAGCACGTTTTTCTGTTGAAGTCATCAAAGCTATCAGAGAGGAACTTGGCATCTATCCACTCATCTTCAGGATGAATGGATTGGAGAATGTAGTTGATGGAGTCACCCTAGAAGAAGGAATAGAGATTGCGAAGATAATAGAGGGGGCAGGAATTGATGCTCTTCATATTTCATGTGTGGTCGATGAGACCTACAATCCTGGATTGTCCCCTAGATTTGACAGAGATACACAACCAGATTTTCTAAGAGGCTATCCCTATGATAGTTGTATTCCCATCGCTGGAAAGATAAAACAACATGTGAAAATCCCTGTAATAGGTGTAGGTATGGTCAGAGATGCACAAACAGCGAGAGATGTGATGAAGAAAGGTCAGTGCGATATCCTTGCACTTGGTAGAGCATTGCTTGCAGATCCAGAATTTGTGAATAAGACATTGCAAGGAAAAGACAATGATATTATTCTGTGGAAAGACTAGTCAAATCTCACAAATCATTGAGAGATCATTACAAGAATAATATCCCATGTTCGTTGATTAGATTCCTCCAAAAGAACATAAGGCAGGGAGTCTATTAGATAAATTGGTTGATTGCAATGAAAAGAGTTCCACTAGATTCTCTTCCTGACGCACTCCCTGATGCTATTGATGAAGACAAATATGTTGTCTGTACCTACTATGTTGGACTTCCTCCTTTTATGGATGCGAGAGAACTTGCCCAGTTCGCAGCTATTGAACAGAGCACAGGAACATGGATTCCTGTACCGGGGGAAACTCCAGAGGTGAGAAAACGACATGTGGCAAAAGTCGTGGGCATCTATGAAGTGCCACAATACGAATATAGTCTTCCCAAAGATCTTGAACGAAGGGAGTATATTATACAGATTGCTTTTCCTTGGGAGAATTTTGGACAACAGATCCCTATGTTATTCACTACTGTAATTGGTAATGTTTCATTATATGGTCGAATCAAATGTCTGGATATGAAATTCCCAAAGAGTTGGTTGAAGGGATTCAAAGGACCAAAATTTGGAATGGAGGGACTGAGGAAGCTCCTGAAAATCAAAGACAGGCCAATACTGAATAATATGATCAAACCATGTGTATACACATCCGCCAAGCTAGGGGCTCAGCTCTGTTATGAGGCTGCAGTTGGCGGAGCGGATATTGTCAAAGATGATGAACTACTCGCAGATGCATCTTTCAATACATTGGAAGAGAGGATTCCCCTTTTCATGGAAGCAATTGATCGTGCAGATGCAGAGAAGGGAGAGAAGACAATATACACTGTGAATATCACAGATAGTGTACCAAAATTATTCGATAATGCTGAGAGAGCCATCGAACTGGGTGCTAATGGGTTGATGATTAATTTTCTTGCAGTGGGATATTCTGCATTTCAGCATGTCTGCGAAGATCCATCAATCAAAGTTCCCATCCTGGCACACATGGATGTCACAGGAGCACTCTCATACTCTCCAATCGTTGGTATCTCAAACAACATAGTGACAGGAAAACTACCTCGCATTTGTGGTTCGGATCTTACCGTATTTCCAGCTCCGTATGGAAAAGCACCTGTATTGAAGGAACGTTATCTCCACGTGGCACATGACATGGTCATGCCGCTGCATCACATCAAGGCAACAGCACCCATGCCCAGTGGTGGAATTAGCCAAGGACATGTGGAAGAGGTCGTTGACGACCTGGGATACGACATCGTCATAGGAGCGGGAGGAGCTATCCATGCTCATCCGAATGGACCACGTGCTGGTGCGATTGCATTCAGGCAGGCTATTGATGCTAAGATGAAAGGTATTCCTGTAAGCAAATATTCCAAAGAGGAGGGTCATGAGTATCTAAAAGCGGCAATGGATGCATGGGGTTCTGGAAAAACTGGAGCAGATTTGTAGCTCGGAAAAAACGTTGAGAAATAGCTTAATACGGAAGAAGACCAAAGGTCAAGTATGCAGTTAGATAGTATTGTATCTCAAGATACGCTTGATTGGCTCTTAGAACCAGAGAACCCAAGTGTCCGTTTCTGGGCACTACAACAACTGCAGAACAGACCTTCTGAATATCTTGATGTCATTGAAGCACAAGATGCAATAATGGAATCATCCTGTGTCAAGACAATACTTGGGAAACAGGCGAAAGAGGGCTATTGGGGAAAGTATGATGATATGTACTTACCAAAGTACACCACAACCACTCATAACTTGCTCATTTTGGCTGAGTTAGGAGCAAAGCGAACACCTCAGATTGAGAAGGCATTAGAATACATCTTTCTCTTTCAACGTGATTCAGGTCATTTTCTAACGGAGCGCCCACGAACAGACAAGGGAAGGGCTAGCGAAGTAAAAGATGGTTGCTGTCTCGATGGAAATATCTTGTTCTATCTCAATCACTTTGGTTATCTTAGTGATTCCAGAACACAGAGGTTAATTGATTTCCAAATTGACTACCATTCTGATGACCTGGGAGGTTGGAAATGTCGTGCATTTCCTATTAATCGGAGCGGAGTATTTCCAGAGAATTGCTTTATGGGAGGCATGAAGGTTCTTAAAGCATTCTCGCGAATTCCAACAGAACATCGATCAAAGGACCTAAATCGCATTATAGACCAAGAAGTTGAAATTGTGCTCGACAATGGGATTTTCAAGTACCTTCGAAATCCTGATGGCAGTAGAAAGGAAAAGGCAGGATGGAAGCGGTTTGGATTTCCACTGTTCTATCAGTCAGATATTTTGGAGGTGCTTGATATCTTAACTGAACTAGGCGTAAGAGACGACAGGATGCAAGAATCTATTGATTATATCATCACGATGCAAGGGCCTAGTGGTAATTGGCTTCTCAAGAATACGTACAATGGTAAGATGCTCTGTCAAATTGAAGAGAAAGATAAACCATCTAAATGGATTACTCTGAGGGCAGCAAGAGTCCTAAGTAGATATCTTAAATGATGTTTGTCATCGATCTCAGTACAACCTATTTTGTTGGGTATTCTGCTAACTCTGTTCTGAAATCCTGTCCTTTAGTTATGATGTCTTTTGAGTCTTGGGTAATAATCGCAAATCTATAGGTGATTGTTGTTGCAGTGCTATTCCAAAAAATGAACTCGGGAGGGAGCGCAAAAGTTTCATCCCATTTCCGACATACCGATTCAAAATATTTTTGGACTACTGGTCTTGAGCATGTACGTTCTAATTCTATGTCAAACGTATATCGAAAGACCTCATCACCTTTGGTCAAATACCGTAGCTTGTCAATTGCATTATCAAATCGAGAATCATTATCGTCTTCGTGATCAAACAGTCCAAGACGATACTCCAAACCACGCTCATCAAAATAGTCGTCAATACGGACTCTGAAATTTGTCATCTTTGAGTCCACACTCATTGAATTGGGAATGAATTGACGTGTATGATCTGGTCTAAGGATTCGAGTATAGTTCAGTGTTATCTCTAGGACCATACCTTCAGAGTCACCCATGCGAATATAGTCTCCTACTCTAAAAGGTCTGGCAACTAGAATGTAGACACCACTTACAATATTCTGAAGAGCTCTTGAGAAAGCAAGACCAATCGCAGTACCTAGTAATGCACCACCAGCTAGGACGTAAGCACCTATAGTTTCACCAGCTAGTGATAAAATCACCAGTAAAGCCACTGAAAAGTAGAATAACCGTATCCCGAATACTGTTCCACTCGTTGCTTCCCGTGGCATTCCAACTTTCTTGAACGACACTTTCACGAATCTGATAGTAATCAGATAGAGGATGTAAAGAAAGACAAAGAAGGGTAAGGCAGCGATAAGACCTGCATACTCCTCGAGCCCAAATGGTGTTAGGAGTATCTTCAGATATTCTACAAAGTAACTAAAGATGTCTTGCAATTGCTGATGGCTCCCAAATGATTATGACGCGACAGAAAAATCATGGATTAATTCTTATGGGTTGAGAACGGTTGCACCTCGGATGATGATTTCTCGTCTATTTTCAGGTATAGTGACTTTGTAACCAACATTGGTATGATTACTGCGCATCTCCATTATGCAAAAACCAAGTCCATAGCAAAATACAGAGGAGTCTGGTGTGATCTTGATAAAGACCATTCTTGTACCAGCAGTCTCTGCATCAGTATTCAGGTTCATCCTTCCAATCCGAGACTGACTCATAGCCCATTTTGCATCAGGAGTGTCAAACGGAACCATTTCAGCAGTACCTCTAAACATGGCATAACTTGCAGGAACGAAGCGCATCCATTAGTGAGGAAAAGTCACCACTAAAGAAACCAATGGATTCTTGCGAATATTGCGCAATTTGATATAGTTCTCACCCACTAGAATGTATAATGCAAAAGGAGAGCTTGAAGAAGATACACCGTAGATGATACCTGTTGAGTGAGGTCGTCCCTTTGAATCGATAGTAGTAAGGACACCAAAGGTCTACTTAGGAATCGCCTTCTCAACACTTGTAAAACTGCATCTATCCCTAG
>SDOA01000140.1 GCA_004524595.1 Candidatus Thorarchaeota archaeon
TGGGATTGCCAATTCCTTTGTCAGGTAAGGATCTTCACTAAAGTATTCAAATGTCCGTCCATTTAAAGGAGTCCTAGCAATGTTCATACCCGGAGCAAGCAGAACATGTCTACCCACAGCACGGACCTCTTTGCCCATGGCAACCCCAATCTGATATGCAAGATCACGATTCCAAGATGCAGCTAGGCTTATTGTGGCGGGGAACCGTGTATTTTTCTTGAACCCACTTGAGTGCATTGCCACACCAAGTGGTCCATCAGTTGTCTTGAATGAAGGAATTCTGAGTCGTTTGATTGGAGCAGTCGTGTATATCCTTAACCACCCTTGACTTGAAAGAAGTCTGAATTTTTCTTTAAGCGTTAGTCTAGAGAGAAGGTCCGTCACTCTATTCTCAACGTCTGAACTATCATCTAAATAGACAGGATCTTCATTCATAGATCTACAGGATGCAAACATGACATTATTGTCTTTCGGAAGTCTAGTTCAACCTATGTCTATTTTTACAGAACCTTCATGGTACACCCAACACTGTTTATCTGAAAAGGCTCCAATGAGAGTCGTATTTGATTCTCTTGCGATTTCGATTCCTCTCTCTGTTGCAACAGTCATCGATGCTATCAACGGTATTCCAACATTACATCCCTTATTGACAACATTCGAAGTGAGTCTACCAGTAATTAATAAGACACAATCTTGGAGTAGATAGCCATTCTGTGCGCAATAACCAATGACCTTATTCACCGTATTCTTTCTGTCAATATCCTCACAGGTGAACCACCTCCCTGTTGCATGTTCACGGAGAATGGCTCCATGAAAGGCTCCTGTGGCGGTATGGTCTCGTTGATTATTGCATAGATCGTTGAATATCTCCTTTAATGCACTTAATTTGATACTCTCAAAACTTGTAGTTCGCGCTACATCCCTATGAGTTGGTGATATTGTAGACACCTTACAGAATGAGTCTGTTATTTCTAAACTACTTACCTCTTCAAGGCTCTCAATTATTCCCTTAGAAAGAAGATGTCCTAGTACTAAGGATTCTTCAAGTCCCGGTGAAAATGTGAATCTTGTGTCAAAGTTATCATTAACGAATAGATCTAGCTGTGATTCTTTGGCAATTCTTTCTCTCATGACTTTCCTTGAATTTCCCTGTATCATATGACATTCAATTTCACTCACTCTGGCTATCACTGAGACCACCTCTTTTACTCATCCTGAAGTGTTAGAAAAAACCCCCTGTATATTTTCTTTGATATTGAAAAAATGTATCAATTCGGATTTTATCCTCATTCCCATCTAATTTCCATTATTTCTAGCTTGACGTATGTATCCATCTTCACAACCTCATATCTACAGAACTACTGATGAGTAATGATGATCCAACCAACTCATGGAGTATAGAGTCCAAGAGAAATAACGATTATGAAATAAATGAAACTGATTGGTTCAAAGAGAATGTAAATAAGATTCAATGGACCATCTAATCCGCCTGGTTCAGGAACAATGCTAAATTGCCTCATCACTGACCAGACAATTCCCAGTAATACATAAAGTAGTAATATTATTCCAAGTTTTTTCAATAGACCCAATATAAGTCACTCCTAACTAAGAGCCTATAGTAACAATCTTTTGAACATAAATAATCAGTGTTTGGACTTTTCTAATTATATAGACATATTTTCTTAAAGACTTTCAAGAACCTGATATAGAGAGTTTTTTATAATACTATAGTAATGGAATATATTACATATTTCAGAAATGTAGAAACTATTAGCAGCTATGGGAGTTTGATTCTTGAAACAGAATATACTTCTAATACTTATGATGATAATACTTATCAATTCAAATTCGGAAGCTACTGCATTATCGTTAACCTCTGCAACTTTCGAACCCTCGAAATTTGTCCTCTCTGAAACTGAGTTAGCAATCTATGAATTGGTAACTCCTGTTGTTAATGAAACCTACGTACAAAATCTTGCATCCTCACTTTTTGGCATTCATGATTTAATTGCTGTGGAAGAAGAAGGAGTCTACTTTGTCAATTGGAGTAATATCTACCTTGAGGTTGACTCATCGGATGGGTCAATCTGGTATGCTGATTATGACCGACTCTGGAATATATCATCTGGTGACAATCTTCCCTATGCATCAGAGAGCCAGGCAATTGTTGATGCTTGGGTTGCTGAAACAGGTCTTATTCCTGCGAATGCTTTTTTTGCAGGACTAGGAACGACCAATGCTACAATTTACAACATTGACACTCATGTGATGTACTCAAAGATAATGCACTATCACTTTAACTATGCATTTGACATGGGTGAGATTCCAATATCTGAGCAGACAGCACAAATCTCTGTGATAGTTGGTGAAAGTGGAGAGATTACTGGATCAGCTGAGAATATTGTGGGATTAGATTGGAAGTGGCGAGACATCAATCCGACTCCATATGCACATGCACTCCTCATCGAGTTTGATTCAATTTTGGCAACATATGGAATTTCAGCTGATGATGTAGTGACTTACAGTCTAGTATATGAAACCGGTGAAGAAGATTCGAACAACGACCTCCTCTATCCAATCTATGATGTAACTCTCATTGAAACCAACGGGGATGGATATAAAGTTGAATACAATCTGAAGTTTGCCGCTACTGAGTTTCAACCATTTACAGGGATTATACAACCCGCAAGTGCCATCACAGTACAACCTGGATTCCCAATTACCTTCGACTGTCAGGTATCCTATGGAACACCTCCCTATCAATATCTGTGGCATTCCCTTATTGATGGCGTACTGAGTAATTCCAAGAGTTTCACTACTTCTACTCTCTCAGAGGCATTCAAAGAGAATACACCTATTCCACATCCAATTATACTGACTGTCAAAGACTCAGAGGATCAATTTAGTCGTGATATCGTTGCAGTTACAATTGACTCAACTGCTCCTTTGAGCATTAATCCCACTATTGTGATAATCGCACTTGGAGCAATAGCTCTTTTAGTAATATTTCTTATTGTTGTGAAAAAGAAAGGTTTTCTTGTCGTCCCTTTTCTATTTCTAGTACTTTCTGCTTTCTTACTCATACCAATCACTTCCGCAAATACTCATGATGCAACCAAAATTGAATACAGACCAAATGCCCCTACGGGAGCTTTTGATGATGATACAAAAGAAGTTGGCGTTGAATGGGTTGGTCTATCATATGAAGATCGATTGACTCGTTCCGAACCAGACGCAGGTAGGTTTTACCACCACATGGGAACCACAGGTGGCTATAGTCAGGAATTCAATTGGGGTGAGTGGAATGCCTGGGAAACGGACTTCAGAGATGCCTCTGAACACGATGGCAATGATACCGAGTGGGTTGATGCAGTGGACTTTGTGTACTATGCTGGACATGGCAATTCTCTCTCGATATCTTTCACATCTGACCAAGATGACGAGTATGCCTATTTCTCTGATATGAAACTTGGTGATGGAGACCTCGAAACTCTTGCCATGACATCATGTAATGTTTTGGATTTCTATAATTGGGGCGGCAATATATTCGAACTCTGGGGTCCAGTTCTACAGGGTGTTCACCAAATCTGCGGATTCCAGACGGGAGCAAAGAACTCTGATAGTATGGGACTAAAATTTGCTCTGTATATGACTGGTCTATATCCACTTCCAGCCCTCACAATTATGGAATCCTGGTTCAGAGCTGGTATTGAGTGTCAGCCCTCTGACAAGAAAGTTGCAGTATTTTATGGAACAAACTCAACCAATCCATTTTATCCTCAACTAGATGATCCAATAAATGATCATGCGAAAGGATTTGGATATGTCTGCTCTGATCCCTTACCGGAGAATATGATGTGGTATGTTTACATAACATGCAACTGCTAGAATCACTGTTGAATGATTGAAAGAAATCATTATTTCTCGCTATGGTGGTGTCCAATCTCTAGGAATTATTGCAGATAATGCACGTATTAGGTCCTTGGTTCTTGCATCATCATTCCTACAGCTCTCCCAAACCTCTTGGCTGAAGATTGGACTTCCATTGTCTAGAATGAGGAACGTGAGGAGCGCAGTATCAGGAAGTGCTCTATCTGTACAGTTCTTTTGATCCCAGATTTTTTTCATCAACAATACTTCGACAAAAGACTTCAGATTCTCTGCGGAAAAGCTGGTTTCTCTTACTTTTGTAGCCTGTGCTTCTTCAGGACTATCCACTTCTATTCCTCTCGGAATCCTTCTATGTTCAATCTTCTCTGAGGTAACAAGAATTCTCAGGCGAGTATGAAATGATGTATGTCCTGATTGATACTCGAACGAGAAGTTAGTTATGCTTGACTTGCCTTTTACTAAGTCTTTGAGGTAGTTCTTCAAATCTTTGTCTGAATATGTCACATGCTTCTCCTCGAATTGCTATTTGATTATGAAACAACTAGAGCTGACATAAGATAAGTTAATGGACTCCCGATTTGTCAGAGTTGTCTGAAACCCTATCCTCTTTTAGGTTTCTTCTTTATCGTTAGAAGTTTCTTTACATCTTCGAATTTATTAAAGGGGGGCGTCTTGATATGCAACCATCTACCATCATGATACTGTTTGGTATTAACGAATATATCAACCATCTCAGAACTAAACTCAGCTTTAGAGTTCTTGAAATTCTCAACTTCTTTCTTTCCAAATATTATAAGAATGGTAAGTTCTCCCTTTTTTGGATAGAATGTCAATAATGTTTTACCACTTCTTCGATAACGAATAGTAGCGTCCAATCCCTCGCCACTTCTCACAGGCTCAAATTCATAATTCTCATTCAGATAATTCGCTATTTTTCTCCACATGTTTCCAGCTTGTTTTCCAAGAAACTTGTAGATTTCCTCTTCTGAAGGCTCTTTACCTATCTCAGGTATTTTTTCCTTAACCACATCATTCACCAAATTTCCTCTTCTTTTTTTGAAGATATGTCTATCTTCACAAACCATTATAGCTTCGAAAGTTCCTCTTCTCGAAGTTTCTTCTTGAAGAGCTTCATAACAACAGTCATCGGTAGTTCATCTCTGAATTCTACCCACTTTGGTATTGCGTATGGTTTTACCTTATCCTTGAGAAAATCTATGATGTCCTGTTCACTGACCTTACCCTTGTAACCATGCTTTAATTGGATGAACGCCTTTACCCGTTCGCTCCCTGGTCTCTCTGGGTCCGGAATTCCAATCACACCGGCAATCTCCACTGCTTCATGCTCGTGGAGGATATCATCAATCACTCTGCTGTAGACCTTGTTTCCTGATACATTGATCATGTCTTTGATTCGGTCGACAACTTTGAAGTATCCATCATTATCCATCTCTACGACATCACCCATCGGGAGCCAACCTCCGTCTTTGAGACCACTACCTTGAGTTGGCCAGTACCCAATCATAGTCTGGGGGCCGCGTATCCATAGCTCTCCTCTACTGCCAATAGGTAATTCTTCTCCTGTATCCGGATCTACAATCTTGATCTCAGTGTCGGGAATCGGTATTCCTACACCTCTCTTCGTTTCAGCCATGAATCCAGTCACCTTTGAGAGTGCTGAAACATTGATTGTGACAACACAAGAGGTCTCTGTGGCACCATAACCCTCCCCCATAGGCACTCCTGACTTTTCTTCAAAATCTTCTGCGAGTTCTTCTGGTAGGGCTGCAGCTCCTGAGAAATAGAAAATCTGAGCCTTTACTAAATCCATCTGTGAGAGGAAGGTGTAATGTGTCGGCACTGCGAAAACAATGAAGGGTCTATGCGCATTGATTGTTTCGACTATCTTTGGGATGTCCCGAGAGTCCATCAGATGCATCTTGATTCCCCAAGAGATACAGGCGTGAACAGCCCAGTGTCCATAGGCATGGAATATCGGAATGCAGACAACAGCAGAGCTCTTTCCAATGATTCCTTCCTTTAGGGGTTCCATCATCCAGTGAATAGACTGTCGTATGTTTGATGTGATATTGAAATGTGAGAGCATGGTTCCCTTGGGTTGACCTGTTGTTCCTCCAGTAAATGGAAGCAGAGCGATATCTTCCTTCGGGTTGATTTCGACAGTTTCAGTGTGCGGTTCGTATTTCTCAATCAAGTCACTCATAAGGTAATAGTTCTCATCCTGAATCTCCTCCATCTCTGGGTACTCATAATCGGGAAAGAGCTTTGTTGGTGCGTAGATGATAGTTTGGATGTCAGTATCTAATCTGACCTCGTTAAGCCGTTCAATTCTACGATAGGAGCAGATGACAATCTTTGCTTTACTCTCTTTGAGTTCATATCTCAGGTCATCAGCATTGTGAAGGATACTGAGAGGAACGTGTATCGCACCGATCTTCATGGCGGCATAATCTGCAATTATGAATTCGGGACATCCAGGAAGGACAGTAGCTACTGGGTCACCTTTATTGACACCAAGAGCAACAAGAGCTGATGCTAATCTATCGACTTTCTCCTTTAGTTCTGGATAGGTCATATCATCTCCTGCATATTCACAAGCAATAACATCTGGAAACTCTGTGGCAGTATTCTCAAGAAACTTGTAGACATTCATTTCAGGATATGGTGCCATGGAGTGTTTAATCTTGAATGGTCCAATTCTATAGCTCTCTAACCAAGGTTTCTCTCCCTTGATTTCTATAACTTCAATTAGCTCCTCATCAGATGTTACTAGGGTCTCTAACTGTCTGGCTGATTTCTTCTTCTGCATTTCCTTTGTTTGTGTGGGTTTTCCGTGAACAGTTTCAATCACCCAATCGAGACCTAATTCCTCAAGTTTCTCCTTTGTTGGTCTTCCCTCTTCATCCCACCCACGAAACTGATAGTATGCATCGAGAAGGATGTCTAAGTTTACTACATGACCTTTTGCTGGTCCTTCAGGCAATGGGTCTTCTAACATTCTGGGCGGCAATGTATCATCTTCTCTTGTAAATCCCTCACGGATAATGTATGCCCTCTCTAGATTGTAAATCCTCTCACCTGTCTTTCGAAACTCATCCGCCGTATAATCGAGACCCATGAGGGTTCCCATGAGACATGCCCAATCCTCAGCTGTTAAGACCATGCCCATGAACTTGCAGCCACCGATGGCATCAAAGATCCCGAATGCATCCTCGAAGTTTTTGACAATCTTTGTTGTTTCAGGAATCTCCTTCAAAGGGTCTCCAATGTCTGCCTCTTCAACAATCATGAATGGCATTGCCAGAAATGCTGGTCCCTCAATATAAGCAGTGATATGGTCTCCACCTCGATTGGCAGTTGCATAGGCAAGCCCTGTGATCTTTGCTGCACGGCTGTCATACCCTGGAAGTTCGAGACCCTTGACATGCATAGCGAACCTCTCAGATCCCTGCCCAAGTCTTTCAGATATTCTCTTGGTTCCCTCAGCAAGGAGGTTTCCAACACCTTCACGTTTACCTATCTTGTGAACGATGTCTACAATTAACTGAGCATTACCCCATGAGAAATCCATTCCATCGACATCTTCAGGTTGCAAGATTCCCCGTTGATAGCATTCCATTGCAAAGCCTATAGTATTTCCTGCTGAGATTGTATCTATTCCATACTCGTTACAAAGAAAGTGTGCAAGTGTAATTGCCTCCAGACTATCTACTCCGCACATTGTGCCAAAGGAACTGAGAGTCTCGTATTCAGGTCCTTCCCCTTTACTCTTGAAGGGTCCTGACTTAATCTCAGCAATTCTCCCACAATGAATCGGACACGCAAAACATGGTTTCCTCTTCACTAGGATATTGTCATTGATTGCTGTCCCATTGATCTTCTCAGCATTCTCAAAAACGCCAGTCTGCCAATTCCTTGTTGGAATGCCACCTTTAACACTGACGAGATCTACCATTGTTGCAGTGCCATAGACTTCAAGGGTCATCTTCAGGATACTCTGATTCACCCAATCAAACCTTTGTTTTGCTTCCACTCGATATGCTTCTTCGTCTGCAATTGGAATTTTCATTGTACCTCTCGATGCGATAGCCTTGAGATTCTTAGAACCCATGACTGCTCCAACGCCACAACGTCCGGCCGCGCGACCCCAGTTCTCTTCGTCACAATCGTTCATGATTGCAGCGTACTTTACAAGATTCTCACCTGCAATACCAATACAAGCCACATTAAACTTCTCTCCGTGTTTCTCCTTCAGTAGTCTTGTGGTCTCAGATGAATTCTTTCCCCATAATTCCTCAGCATCTAATAGCTCTGCTTCACCATTCTCAGTCAGTAGGTAGACAGGTCTTGGTGCCTTTCCTTCGAAAATAATCCCATCAAATCCAGATCGTTTGAAGTCTCGACCCCAGAATCCAGCAGAGTTAGCCTGACCCCATCCATTTGTTAATGGTGCTTTTGTTACTACACTGTATCTTCCAGTACTCGGAGATTGTGTTCCTGTAAGTGGGCCAGTCATAAAGATGAGTTTGTTTTCAGGGCTAAGCGGATCAATTCCTGGTTCAGTTTCATCAAAGAGAATCTTGGTAGCGAGTCCTGCACCTCCAAGGTATTTTCGTAATGTTTCATCATCAGGGACTTCCTCAGTTATATTTCCGGTTGTCAGATTGACTCGTAGAATTTTCCCCATATAACCGTGAATCATTTCGATACCTCAGAGTGTTTCAGAGAACATTTCCACTGGAATTTAAAAGCGTGGTGTTTCTCAGAATGCTGAGGAATAGCAATGCATGTATTTGTCCAGTTCTATGCTCATCTGAGAGACCTCCTGGAAAAGAGAGAGAAGATAGAGATTGAATTGGATCATAATGCTACAGTTTCCCAACTATTAGATGTACTCATTCTGGATGAAAAAATACGAGAGCATTTATTTGATGATGCCCAGAAACTCAATTCTGAAATTACTGTTTTAATTAATGGCCGTGAAATAAAATTCCTCGAAGGTATTGATACTGTTCTTAAAGAGGGCGACTCAGTTTCGATTTTCCCGATGGTTGCAGGTGGATAGGCGATCTCAATTGAAACCGAACTGTTTAAAGTTGAGGAAAACATAGAATTTGATTACAATGGCGAAATTCATGTCTGATGAGTGGTTGAATCTATACGAGACGGCACTCAACAAAAACGAAGCTTATGCAAAAGCTGCAGATTGGTGGACTGGGGACTTCATCTTCATTGTAAAAGCTAGTGGAAGCTTAGACCATGATATCATGGGTTTCATTGGCTTAACCCACGGTAAATGCACTGGTGTAAAGCCAATCGTAAGTGAAAGTGAATTTGAAATAGTTCCTCCTGGTGGAAGTTCGAGCAGTCCTGGCAAGACTGCTGTGGAGTATACATATGAGGCAACACAGGATACTTGGATCTCTATCATCAAAGGCGAGCTTGACCCAA
>SDOA01000040.1 GCA_004524595.1 Candidatus Thorarchaeota archaeon
CTTCAAGTCTACAAGTTCATCACCATAGAACTCTTCGGAAATTTTGAACTGAATCTTCCCATCTTGTAGAGTCTTGCCTAGAAGAGGCTTGTCGCACATGGCAACAACATAGTGTTCGTGGGTCTCGCTGACTCGCAGGTATACTTTGGACATCATAGACTGCTCCTAACTTATGCTACAATAAGTCAAGTTCAATATTAACTCGAGATCTATCCTTATGAAGTTCCCTGTTAGGTCAGAGACCTCATTATTGTAAATCTTTGAAGGAGGCTAAGAATTGAGTGGTAATATTGAGTTTTGTTGGATTTTACTGTTTTTCGTAGAGTACATGTCGATAACCAGATTAAAGCGAGGTTTCGATGGTGTAATGTTTTATTAGAGTTTCACAGGCTTTTCGAAATCGTTCAGGCATATCTGAATCCTCAAGCCATGATGGGATTAGTTTTATACGTGCCTTAATCCAATCAACTTCGTTATGCTCTAGAGCCATCCTTAGTTCAAGAGCTGTGGCTGCAAGATGGGCTTCAATGACATCTTCATACTGCTCCCAAACAAGATTTCTTGATATTTTATGCCCTTTGATTTTTAGATGTTTTAATTCTACGATTTCATGTAGTAGAAGCCATCGATTTGAAAGAACATCTTTTAATGTAGTTCTATCACCAGAAGGTGTTTCACCTGCGAAGTATTCTTTCAGCTCTTCAGGAAGGACATCGTTCTCATCAATTCCAGCCTTCAGTAATAATTCTCGGTAAAGCTGAAAGACATCTATTATCTCTTTAATATTGATATCATCTATCATTTCACTCCTTTCCCTCAACCATTTTTTTTTTGTAATATTAAATAATTCATTCACAGACAGAGGTCTGCGCGGTCTCTTTATCTCGATTGATACATTACCAGACAATTATCCTGATAGTTGGTTGATGACTGTTGATAGGAGCTGTCATTCAAAGGCTGATGCCCAACCAGGTATTTTCAAACTACCCCCAAAAGAGTAATCAGATTATAATGGCTGATTGTTTATACAGGTCTGATTGATGTACGTGCTCCACAAGCAGAGCAGGTCAAGTAGTATGCGCCTCCTAGTTTGACAATCTCAGTATCTGGTCGTGTACAGACAGGGCATATCACATAGGAATCGATGTATCGAATGAGAATTTCGTTGACGAACTCCTCGGTGAACTTACCATTGAAGATGGCATTGCTTCCCTCAACAATTCCAGCCGTACCTAGTTGACCTGAAACAAATTTTAGAACTTCTCTACCTGAGCGATTCAGGACATCTATGATCTCCTGAAAATTCTGCCAGAGACTTCTGTTACCCTGGACTATCAGTTGTACTTCAGGCACTTTGAACCTCTCACCTGATCTCTTGAATGCGTCTTCTGGCACTTGTGAACGTGCACGGTCAAGAAGGCTATCATAATCGTCCATACTATGAATTTCTCCTGAATACTATTGAAGGTATTGTTTCGACAGACATTAAGTAATCGGATGTCAATCTGCAGGAAGATAGCGTGAGGGGTCCACTTCTTTGATCAGTCCGTCCGCAATGAGATTGAAGACCTTCGTCTGAATACTTAGCGAGTCTTCATCCTTAGCTTCAAAGAAGGAAACAATATCTTTCATATGCACACCTTGCGGATTTGCATGCAATTCGATGTAGCTGAGTATCTGTTTTGTGATGCCTGTGACAGACACTTTCTTTGATGTGGATGTGGTAAGGAGTTGTTGACCATCTTCTACAATCTCAGGTGTGGTCACACCACTACGAGTCAGAATCGCTTGATATCGTTCTAGTAGATGGAGTCCCATATAGTTTGGGTCAGTGATCTCCTTTACGATTTCAGGGACAATATAGGTTTCGTCCTCATACTTGCGAACTTTCCCAATTACTAGAGCAAGTATGTTTTCTTTTACCTCATCTAGTAAGGCTGCGTCTTCCTCACCCCAGACCTTGACTCTGATGGTATCGGTACCATCATCGAGAGTTATGCTGACAAATCGCTTTCCTTCTGAACTGGCATCCTTGTTGAATTTATTGACAACAAAACCAACTAATACAACTCGACGTAGTTCTACACCAAATGGTGAGATGACATGAGGACCATTCTCTTCACCATAGTTTCCATTAATTATGTCAGAGATTGAAGCTCTGACTGCAGTCATTCTCTCTCGCATCTAGGGTTCACCTCTTCTCTGCTAATAGATAGGATACTTGCTATTTATGAGTCACGCAAGTAATCTCTGCAATCAACAGTATTTATGGCTGTTTTCCTATAGATGTGTTAGAAGAAATCAGATAGTGAACTCTGATGTGTGGACCCTCGATTTGTTTCTAATGCACCAACAAGGCGCTCAAGGGACTTCTCAACTCTACTTCTATTGAAATCGTGCTCGTCACAGAGGATTTTATAGATCTTCTCAGGGTGTGGGTTCTCCCATTGAAGGACAGGAATCTTGAGTTGTGGTGGATTTAGAAAAATCTCCCGAATTTTATTATATGGAAAATCAAATTTTTCCCCTTTTTCAGACTCTATTCCCTCAATTGATCCATGTTTCTTGATGAGCTTCAACGCAGTCTTAGGACCAATTCCTTGTACACTATCATTATAGTCTGTTCCAACAAGGATTGCAATATCCACAAGTTGCTCCCGAGAAATCCCCAACAATCTAAGATTCACGTCTAAGAGAATAAGTTCAGGATCAATACTTTTGTAGGTCTTCGAGCGTGCGACTCTTCTCCTGCCAGAAATTGATAGATTACGAATCATGCGCGGGCAGTTGTAAAGAAGTGAATCATTATCTTGACTTGCACTTGCCCATACAATCTCCTCACGTGCCATTTGGGCGGCTAATGCTTCACCCTCAGACGGTGCTTGAATGACTGGGATTCCAAGAGCCAAAAGTAATTCTTTGGTCTCGTCAATCATTGGACCTGTGAGTTTTGAACTTGCCTGAGCCGCTTTGCGAGCGTCTTCGATCCTCCCCTCTTCTTTTGCCTTCTGCCATTCTTTATATGCAGTATCACGAATTTCTCTACGCCGTTCTATTTCTTCACCTTTTAGCTCTGGAGATTCACCATCAAACACATAGACCGGGCGAATCCCATTTTCGAGGAGATTTACATTTCTGTAAAACATACCACTAAGGTGACTTGTGACTCGACCATGTCTATCAGAGAGAGGAGTACCATCTGGTTGACGGATTGTTGCCAGAAAGGAATAGATCGTATTGAAAGCATCAATAGCAATATCCTTTCCTGACAGATCACTCAATGTGAGTGTTTCTGCTTCGATTATATCTGAAAGCTTTGTACCCATTGAATCCACTCCAAAGGATTCAATCTAATGATGATATAACTGCATTTTATCCTTTCCAGCAGCCTTACACTTCGACAGATTTATAACATTTAGCCAAATCGAGGCCCAAATTGGTACAAACTGTACTGATTACAACCTTTCTGATGAGGTTTTAATGATAATGAAAACTACTAGGTGTACATCCTGTCATGCCTCTATTTCACCACACGAGGATAATGTAAAATTCCAATGTCCTGCTTGCGGTGAGTTTACAATATGGCGTTGTGAATCATGTAGACGTTTCTCTAACAGATACACCTGTCCCAACTGTGGTTTTGAGGGGCCATAGATCCAAGTCGGAGATGAAATATGATGGCTCGAGTTGTAATGACTATCAAAATCATGCCTGATGGTGTTGAGATTGACTTGGATACCCTCATTGAGCAAATCAAGAATGCGATTCCTGAAGGAACTGATGTAGGAGCAGTAGAGACTCAACCAGTAGCTTTTGGTCTCAAGGCAATCAGGATGAATCTTGCAAGAGATGAATCTATGGGCGGCACAGATGACATTGAAAATGCAATTAGCGCCATTGAGGGTGTATCACAAGTAGAGGTTGAAAGAGTTTCACGAATGTAGTGTGTAAATCTTCATAATTCCTATATTCAATGTTTCAACAGAGGAGTCATCTCTCAACAAGCAAATCTAAGTGGTTTTGCGTATTGGGTTATATTGGTTAGTAAGGAAAAATTGAATAGCGCATAAAAAAGGGAGTATATTGATTCAAGGCTCCTGTCAGGTTTCTGAAATAATGCAGTCTTGGAGGAAGTTTCTAGAGTGGTCGAAATTGTACTAAAGGTCGCAGAGGCCGAACACAGAGACATTGGTAGGTTCATAGTGAGAATTGATGCTATGTCCATGGAAAAACTCGGGGTCAGAACTGGAGATATAATTCAGATTAAGGGCAAGAGAGTCACTGCTGCAATTGCGTGGCCAGCATATCAAGGTGACAAAGGCCATGAAATAATTCGGATGGACGGAAGAATCAGAAGAAATGCCGGAGTCAGTCTGAGTGAAAAAGTAGCGGTTTCACGAGCCAATGAAGAACCAGCCAAGAGTGTGACTCTAGCACCGACATCAGTGCCAATTCGACCAGAACCTAGATTTGAAGAATTTGTAAAACGAAAGCTACTGAACTGCCCAGTGACAGCACAAGATACTGTTTTCATTCCAATTCTTGGAAGAGCAATCCCATTCAAAGTGACTTCAATCAAACCAGCTGGGACGGTAGTTGTACAACATTCTACAATACTTGCCATTGCAGAAAAACCGACTGGAGATGTGGTTGGAACAGCTCAGGTCACATATGAGGAGATTGGCGGTCTCTCTGATGCAATCCAAAGAATCAGAGAAATGGTTGAGCTTCCAATGAAGCACCCTGAGATTTTCAAAAGACTTGGTATAGATCCTCCAAGGGGACTTATTCTTCATGGACCTCCTGGTACTGGCAAGACCCTCCTCGCAAAAGCTGTAGCTGGTGAATCAGAGGCTAACTTTGTCCATATAAATGGACCAGAGATTATGTCTAAGTTCTATGGTGAGTCAGAGCAAAAGCTCAGGAAAATCTTCGAAGAGGCTGAAGAGAACGCACCTAGTATCATCTTTATTGATGAATTAGATGCAATTGCACCCAAGAGAGAGGATGTACAGGGTGAAGTAGAGAGAAGGGTCGTTGCACAGCTATTAGCAACAATGGATGGTCTAAAATCACGTGGGCAGGTTGTGGTAATTGGTGCTACGAATCGGGTCAATGCCCTAGATCCTGCTTTAAGAAGACCAGGGAGATTTGATAGAGAGATAGAGATTGGAGTACCAGATGAAATAGGTAGACTAGAAGTACTGCACATCCACTCACGTGGAATGCCACTCACTGCTGAAGGAGATGGAAAAGTTGACCTACAGCAATTAGCAAAGAAGACCCACGGATTTGTGGGTGCAGACCTTCAAGCCCTTTGTAGAGAGGCTGCTATGAAGGCATTAAGGAGATATCTACCTCAGATGAATTTGGAAGATGATGAGATACCTCAGGATGTACTTGATGAACTTGAGGTTCATAATGGCGACTTTGTAGAAGCAATGAGGGAGATTCAACCAACTGCGGTAAGGGAGGTCTTTATCGAAATTCCAAATGTTAATTGGAGCGACATTGGGGGACTTGAAGGTGTTAAACAGACCCTTATTGAAGTTGTAGAGTGGCCGCTCAAGAGACCAGAATCCTTCAAACGTCTTGGAATTTCTCCACCAAAAGGAGTTTTAATATATGGACCTCCTGGATGTGGCAAGACCTTGCTAGCCAGAGCTGTTGCAACAGAGAGCGAAGCGAATTTTATTAGTGTGAAAGGTCCAGAACTAATCTCTAAGTGGGTTGGAGAGAGCGAGAAAGCAATTCGAGAGATCTTCCGAAAAGCACGGACTGCAGCACCAGCAATAATATTCTTTGATGAGGTAGATGCAATCGCTCCTGCTAGAGGGGGTGGTTCTGGAGATTTCCATCACTCTGAGCGTGTCATAAGCCAACTACTTACAGAAATGGATGGATTGGAGTCCATGAAAGATGTAGTCGTGATTGCCGCAACAAATCGTCCTGAATTAATTGACAAAGCACTTCTCCGTACAGGTCGATTTGATAGGTTCGTAAATGTTGATGCTCCCGATGCAGAGAGTAGAAAGGCTATCTTTAATATTTATACAGCAAACATGCCTTTAGATGATGATGTGGATATCGCGAAACTCGTAGATGCCACTGAATACTATGTTGGTGGAGACATCGAGGCAATCTGTAGAGAGGCAGGGATGCGGGTTTTACGGGAAGCCTATGAGAACAACACCGAAATTGAAAAAGTATCAGTAAGGCATTTTGAAGCCGCTCTGAAAGATGTTCATGCTTCAACTACAAAAGAGATGCTCGAACGATTCAGAAAACTAGACCAATATCTACGGAGAACTACTGAGATTGATCAAGCTGCACATGCAATGTATGGATGATGTGTGGTGGTGATTGAATGACACAATGGAAGGCTATACCTCTTACAAATCTAATAGTCAACATAGTGCGAAAGCGCCATGGAGTAATATTAGATGACGAATTAATCAGAGCTCTTAAGAAAGAACTCGGAACGGAACCAAGCGAGGGAGAATTGAATTCAGCTCTTCTCCAACTTGAGATCAATGGACTAATTCATGTTGGGCAGATAACAAAGACAAAACGAAGAATTGAAGCAATTGCCGAAGGAACAGAATTTTTGGCAGTTGATGAAGACTGATTTGATTTGTAGTAGGTGCATATTGAATGTGTGGAAAGCGAGTTTTAGCTGCTGGCAAATTCGATATTCTGCATCTTGGACATATAGCATATCTAGAACAGGCTAGAAAACTTGCCGGAGAAGATGGAGAACTCATCGTGATTATTGCTCTCGATAAGACCATTGAGAAAGAGCGAGGAGCTCCCCCTGTCTTTCCTCAGGAACAGAGACGGAAACTGGTTGAAGCATTTGGATGTGTTAACAAAGCGATAATTGGTATTGATACTGAAGACCACACAGAAATTGTATTGCAGATTGAACCAGATATCATCGCTCTTGGCTACGATCAATACACAGATGTAGAGAGAATGGAGAGATGTATTTCTGAAAGAGGTCTTCATACAAAAATTGTAAGACTTGAGAAGATGATAGCAGATGGTTTATGCTCTTCCACTCTCATTAGACAGCGAATTATCGATTATTACAGGGAGAATGGTCGTCCAAAGTAACAATGTTAGATGATGAGCTCGCCTCTTGCCTCAGCTTCCTTGATCAGTATAGATTTTCTCTCTCTACGATCAGTTTCTATCTTCCAAATTCCATATGCTGCAGCTGCAAGCGCGCCTAATAGTACAAGACCACCTATTGTACCCCAATTATATGGAAAATGAAGAATGAATTCAGGTATTGGACCTAGAATGAAATAGGGCCAATTCACAGCTAGTCCATAAAGGTACAGAAGGCCAATTAACGCAATCTGTCTCATATATGCCATGGCATGTTTATCATTTTTGAAGAGAAGTATAATTGGTGCCAACCAATATAGATACCATGGCATAATCCATCTGAAGAGAAACAGAATAATTGGAGAAACATATAGATATAGTGGAATAAGAGAGATGAGCTTCTTTTGTATTGATTTCTCTGTGAATTCTGCTTTTGATGGGAGGAATATTCTCAGAGTTGACATTATAAAGAACGCATAGATGGCTAGTGGAAGCAAAGCAGGAATCCATACATAACTAGTAGAGGGGTTCATTAGATCAGGAGTACTGAATGCTAAACCAGGATACATCGGATTGACAATGAGTGGACTATAGCTTGAAAGATTTAGCAAGTGCGATATTAAGGAATCAAAACTTGCACCAAAGAACACGGGTACGACTGTTATGAACATTGATGCAAAAAACCAGATTGATGAGAGTGGACTTTGTATAAAGAGCGCGGGAAATGCAATTACCGGATAGACCTTTGTCTGGACTGCTATGCCAAGTGTAAACATTGCCTTCCCACGCTGGTTTTCTTTCCATAGAACAAGTGCCATCAATAGAAGACAATCGACAATTGGTTCAAGTTTTCCTCCTCCTGCAGACATTGCTAGTCCATAGATGAAATAACCTCCAAAGAAAGCTCGCGCCCAATAGGTCTTGTAGAGTTTATCACGTAATAGTATGCCTAACAAGGCGAGATTAAGATTGAACACGAGTACTAGTAGAAAGTTAAGCCAGAGTGGCTGTAAGTACCCAGTGCCTGGAAATAACCAAGTAGCTATTGCGAAGAAGATCAGACCGAAGACAGGGTATTCATACTTTACCCCGCCCAAATAACTGGGTAGTGTATGCGTACCATCATTGAAACCCATATGTTCTAGAGCCTCTGCAAGCTCTTCATCATCCATATTATAGACACCAAAGCCATAGATCCAGAAGGCTTCGCCATACATTTCATTCCTGTTTCTGTCTCGTTGAATTACAAGTATATCAGCAATTGGGATAGCTATCATAGATATTGCAAGAGTAAGGACTAGATATTTTCTGTACTCGTAAATGCTTAGACCAATCGCAGAAAGCATAAGACAGTCAACAAATAGACGAAGATGCGCCCGGTATATTACCTTTGCTAGTGAAAAAACCTTATTCATGACAACTGTAATATACCACAATCTGTTCGAGTGGTTATTACACAACAGTTCGATGTATTTGAGAATCATCATTCTTCAGATAGCCAATAAGATGAGAGTGGATTAATGCATGGACCAAATTAGCAAGAATAATAGAGTGTATGCAATTGCAGCATGGGCAATCGTACCGATAGTGACTTTACTTGTAGACTTATCATGGATCAATTACCTGGATCCTCTACTTCCAGAAGGAGTGTCCTATGTATTTCATAATTTGATTCTCTTCATCCTGCTTGTGGTATTTACAAATATTACCTTCAAAAAGATTGTACCAAGATATAATAGAGGCCGAATGCTGGCAGTCGGACTTCTCTGGATAATCTTCTTCATCATATTTGACGTCTTGTTTCAGTTCTATATACTATCATATAATCTGGAACTTGTTTTTATCGAGTATAATTTCGCAGCAGGCAGACTTCGATGGTTGGCTCTTCTGGTCATGCTTTTCGGACCGCTATTCATGGTCCGTACACATATTGGAGACCCTGATCTATTCAGTATGCCAATTGGAAAGATGGCCACTATTGGACTGCTCCCATCAAATCTTAAGATTGCATACTATCGTAGAAAAGGAGCTCAAATCGGGGAAGGAGTGACAATAGGACCTTTAGCAATTTTAGACTGCGAGAACATAATGATTGAGGATCATGCCGAGATAGGAATGGCTTGTATGATACGTGCTAAAGAATTCAAGCTTGGAAAGTACTCAAAACTTGGTATGCTTGTTATCATAGACACGTATAGAGTCGATATTGGTGAAGAGGTCACAATTCAGGAACAGGTCTACATTGGAGGATTAAAGACAGACAAGTCTATCATCGAAATAGGAGACCTCTCAATGATATTTGCTCAAAGCGTCATCAATCCGACTCATCCAATCAAGATTGGTAAAAGGGTGGGTATTGGAGGCTCGAACTTTTTATTCACTCATGGTACATGGCAACCCGTCCTTAATGGATTTCCTGTAGCGTTTGGTCCTATTACCATTGAGGATGGGGTTTGGTTTCCATGGCGGGTCTTTGTACTCCCCAATGTTCACATAGGAAAGGAAGCAACACTAGGGGCAGGTTCCGTGATTAACAGAGATATCCCGGCACGGAGCTTAGCTGCAGGAGTACCAGCGAAAGTAGTTCGAGCTGATGGAGAACATATCAAGAGATACACAAAGAAAGAGAAGTGTGAGATTTTGAAGAACATGCTTGTTGAGCTTGTAGGGTATTTACGAATGGAGAATTGGAAAGTAACTGATCCAATTCTAGATGATACCTTTGCAAGAGCATCTTTCAGAACTCCACAAGGGCCGTCTTCAAAACATGATACACATATTGTTTTCATGTTTGAGGAGAAGGACGAGATATGGAAAGGATTGGAAGAACATTCATTTGTCATCACTTTGTTTCCCCTTGACCCAGCAAAGACGATAGAATTGGAACAGTCTGGCTCGTGGTGGTTTGATTTGGATAATAGTACATGGGGCGGGACTAGGACCAATGTCAGCCTTGTGATAAATGGTTGGTTATCACGATATGGTCATTGGATGAAATATACATCTAGACAGGTGGCATGATTTTGGAAGTCACGAAGAGTGATTACTATCGAAATGAGATGGATATAGAATATCGACCGCCCACCATGGTAAAACTGGGTGTGGGTATTGGTTTCGTAGAATACATTCCGTATCAAATACGTAACTCATTTGTTTCGTTGCTTTCTTTAATAAGGCCAAAATCATCTAGTCGGGAGAGGCGGCGTGATTTCCCAATTGATGACCTAGCAGATAAATTGGACCTCTTGACTGATGAGAAACGTGAGTTTTGGGAAAAAGAGTTCGGAGTAATAATGACGCATGACATTGATACTCGTAAAGGATACGAATACGGATTCTCCAAGTTTATTGAGATGGAGAGGGCTGAAGATATTGTATCAACCTATAATATAGTACCAAGCTCGAATGAGTATGATCTTGATGTGGATCAAATCACATCCTTAGTTAGAGAGAGATTTGACTTTGGAATGCATGGTCTGCATCATGATGGTAATTTTGCTTTTCTCTCTGAGAGCGAACAAAGAATGCGTATCTTTGAATCATCAAAAAGGGCTGAAGAGCTGAGATTGCCTTCCAAGGGATACAGAGCCCCATGGCTTCATAGAACAAAGATGATGGTCAGATATCTTACTGAAGCCAGATTTGATTGGGACTCATCTTTTCCAGATACCGATGATTCTACAATTGGATATGCATCTACTGGATGTAGAACTATCTTCCCGTTTTATCCCTTATACTATGATGGTAACAATTGGCAAAGAAGCTCGGTCTTAGAGATACCAGTGTCAATGCCACAGGATTGGACATTGCTATATTATTACAAACTATCAGAGGAGAGTATCTTACGTGTCTGGAAAAAGAAGATGAACTATATCAAATCAAAGGGTGGACTTGCAGTATTTATTGTTCATCCAGACCAAGAAGATTTTGGCCATCCAAAACGTCACAAGGCGTATAGACAATTACTTCAAATAATAAAAGAAGCAGACCCTGAGATACTCACGTGCAGTGATCTAGCTAAACGTTGGAAGAAGAGATTTCCAGCGCCATCAATATAGATATTGTCAAGTAAGGTAGGTTGGACACGGCCAATTATCACATTCCAGACAATTGATACAGTTTTCTTCATCCACACTTATTTTTCCGTCTTCAAGATGGAGCGCACCTTGTTTACATTGTGGAAGGCACGAACCACATGCTTGGCAAAAAAGAGCCCTCTTAGTAGCTCTCTCTATTTGAGTGACAAGACGCTCAACAGTTGTTTCATCAGGTCCACGGATGACGATGTGCCCTGAACTAAATAGGGAGATGTGATTATCTCCAGAGATTGTTCGCACAGTCCCAAGCTCCTCTGAGACCTTTGTTTTCCCGAAGATTGGTATCACTTTGGACACTCTATTGATATCAAATCCAGAGGAGAAAGATCCTTCTAGACTGAAACCTGAGTTAGTACAGGGGGCAATCCCTTTTGTAACATTAAGCTCGATTGTTTCTCCTGGACTCTGACGTGTACTTGTGATATCGAGTCCGAGATTGTTAACTAGTTCAAGTTGACCTGTGGGTAGGGTCTTCCAACGCCAGAAACCAAGCTCAAACCATTCATCAGGAAAGCCGTATCTTACAGCCCACTCGTGCATTTTTTGAGCCCACTTCTGGTACAGTTTAGGATGGGACCTACGTAGACTCTCTAATTCAGCAAGTGGAGAAGCGGGACAGAGATAGCAACCCATTCGATGATAGCCTTTGTTATAGAGGGGATTAAAGGTTTCATTCTTACTAAATATATACAACCAGACTTCAAGAGCGTTCCAATTTTGAATAGGATTAACAGATAATTGACCAGGCACCCAAGGATTCTCTGTGACTCGAGGTTCTATTGACCTTTGGAATGATTCTAGTTTCCGTTGACCCATGAATGATAATGTTTCGTTCCCAATTTTTTCTGCGATTGATGTTGCAGCTGGACCTAGTTTGAGGACCTTACAACACCACCGAAAGTCCCTCGCAGGAGGACCAAAAACATCAATGGAGTCCCAAAAACGGTCTCCTGCAGATTCTCCGATTATCTTGACTCCTCTTTTATTAGCAAAATCATTGATGAAAGTAATTGTTTCTGGAAGTTCAAGACCTGTATCCATGAAAAAGAGAGGAGGGCTCTCACCAGTTGCCTTCTCAACAACAAGATATGCTGCTAAGGAGTCTTTACCACCACTGAAACCTACAACTAGGGGAAGGTCTTGGTTCTTTGAAATTGTCTTTTTGATGAATTCTATGGATTCATTTTCAATTTTTAATAGGTCATTATTGTTAGCTTTAACAGCCTCGTCCCAAGTAGAGGTTTTTGAATTCATAGATGGGAAGATAGGCTCTGAAACTTCGCGGATTTTAACAGCAAACCCTTTTTTCTCTTGAGCCATCGTAATACCACTCATTCGAGCGATGCCCGAACCTATCACAATACCAAAAGAATTAATGATCCATACATCATCATCAATTTGGATGCCAGAGTCACATCCCTGAATACCAGGAAGCATCAGATTTGCTCCATCTTGTAGATAACCTAAGACATTCTCATGAATTGAGACCCACTTTTGTTTGCTAATTCTTCCAATTCTACGAGCTCCTTCGAGAGAGAGGAGAAAAGTGTATCCACGTTTGGGAATATCAAACCTGAGTCTACCTACTATATGACCATCAACGACTATCTCATACATTGCATCAAGTGAGGCTACTTTATTCATGATAATTGTCTTTGAAGAAGGAAGAAGAGAGAGACCCACACCTTCTCCAAACTGCTTATCGATTGTCTGGATGGCCCGTTCGAGATGACCATCCATTGCAGGAAAAGGGTCGCCTGGAGGAGATAGTTCTACAGTTCTTGATTTGGAGCCACAGACAGCACATTCCGTATGAGCAATTCGTGGCACATTACAGGTATCACACCAATAGAATCGTATCTTTCCTAAGTAAGGTGCATGACCTCTACGGAATTTCTTACGACTGCCTTTTGTTCGAGTCAGCTGGTCCATCTCCTATTTCGTCTTCATCATGTAAAAGAGTGGTTCATTTTCACCTTTCGATAGGGATGTTCAGCTCAGTGAGCAATTTTTCAGTGGGATTTCCTTCATGATCCCACCCTCGGAGAGAGTAGTATTCTGGAAGCATAACATCAATCTTTGCAACACGATTTCGAGAGCCTCCCTCTGGTAAAGGAGTGGAAAATCTTTGAGGAAGTGTATCATCTTTTTTCGAAAATCCTTCTCGAATGTTAAATAATCGTTCTAGATTCCAAATTCGAGAACCAATCCTTAAGAGCTCTTTTCCATCAATGGGCAGTCCAGTTCCAGTAGCCACCATATCAGCATAATCATCAACAGTCCATGCAAAGTTTGTGAATCTACATACAACCATTGAGTCCATCGCGGCGGAAAGGTTTTGAAAGAGGATTACGAGATCAGCCTTGCCCTCTGTGCTGTCACGATCTACAAGTACAGGACTTCCCAGTATCTCTGGACCAATAAGATAAGATCGCAGATGGCAACCACCTCGATTAGATGTTGCGTAACCTAGAGCATGTCCTTGAACTCCTCGAGGGTCATAAGCTGGAATCTCAAGACCTTTGACATGCATTGCAGATTCTGGTGCCCCATATCGTTCTGCAAACATTCTCGATCCTCGTCCTAATTCAGCACCCAGACCACGTGCATAGGCAATATCCTCAATCATCTCAAGGACACCAGTGGTATCTCCAAATTTCAGTGAGTGTTCTAGTTTGCCTCTTTGGACAAGTTCCATGGCACAACCAAGTGTACTACCGACTGAAATCGTATCAATTCCTAAGAGATTGCATTTATCATTAGCAAGAGCGATCCACTCAAGATTGTTGATTCCGCATTGAGGACCTAGAGCCCAGATAGACTCAAACTCAGGACCACCCATGTCCTTGCCACGGACTCGACTCATACGCCCGCAACCAATAGGACAACCATGGCAGTTGTAAGGTTTTAGAGAGAAACGTTCGAGGAGCTTTTCTCCAGAAACACCATCTGCATCATTGAAAGTACCATCCTGAAAATTATGGGTTGGAAGCATGCCAGCCTCGTTGATGACATTAACAAGAACAGGAGTGCCATAGACTGGGAGGGACTTGTCTGTCACAGAGTTCTTTTTAATGAGAAGTCGAGCTCGTTCTACAACGGTCTTGAGTTTGTCGGGATTGGCAACACCAGCGACTCTCGTACCTCTTACCGCAATTGCTTTGAGTTTCTTGGATCCCATCACTGCCCCAACACCGCCTCGCCCTGCAGCTCGGTGTTTATCTGTGATGATGGCAGCAAGATTGATTCTATTTTCTCCAGCTGGACCGATGCATGCTACCTGCGCCTTTTCGTCAGTCGCTTTGATCAACTCATCTGTAGTGATATCAGTAGTCTTACCCCAGAGTTTTGAGGCGTCCCGAATCTCAATCTGGTCATCATTTATCCAGAGATATACTGGAGATTCGGCTGCCCCAGTGATGATGACTGCAGCAATCCCAGCTCGTCTTAGCTGAGCCCCAAAATATCCCCCCGCATGAGAGTCAAAAATGGTTCCCGTCGCAGGTGATTTTGTGATGACAACAAATCGACCAGAGGTAGGAATTGAGGTTGCAGTTGATGGGCCAATAGCAAAGATGAGCCAGTTGTCAGGCGAGAGGGGATCTATACCAGGTGCAAGATTATCATAGAGCAACTTCACACCGAGACCACGACCGCCCAAATATTGTTTATAGAGAGTATCGGGAATAGGTTGTCGAGTGATGTTTTTTTCAGTCAATGAAACATAGACTAGATCAGCTTCAGAATAGGGTTGAGATGGTGTATCAGACAATTACTTTTCCTCCTAGTCCGTGAAGACATTATGTTCTTTATCGGGGCAGGTAAGACAACGTTGTTTATACCATAGATATACGTCCTTAGGTTGCTTGGATATGTTTGCCATGCGACTGGGACATGTCCAGCAAGGCTTATCTGGTTGCATCCAAGAATCGCTATATTGAACCCAACGATAGTCTTCAATAATTGCTACTCCTGAACTTGTTCCAATCCTATTTGCACCTGCATCAATTAGTCGTAAAGCCTCTTTGAAGGTCTTGATACCTCCTGCTGCTTTGACACCCATGGTCGGACCAATAGTTTCTCTCATGAGTTTAACATCATAAGGAGTCGCGCCCATTGGTCCAAATCCTGTGGAAGTTTTAACATAATCAGCTCCAGCTTCTTTACAGAGAAGGCATGCCTTCCTTTTTTGGTCATCAACTAAAAGACCAGTTTCAAGAATGACTTTAACATGAGCATCTCCTGATGCTGCAACAACTGCTTCAACATCACTTCTAACCAAGTCATAATTCTCGTCCTTTAATGCACCAATGTTCAGGACCATATCTACCTCGTGAGCACCACGCTCTACGACTTCTCTGGTCTCCACAGCTTTTACTTCTGGCAGAGTTGCTCCTAAGGGAAATCCGATGACTGAACATACTTTGACTGATGAGTTTTTGAGAAGTTCAGCAGCATATTCCACATGGACTGCATTGATGCAGACTGCTGCAAAATTATAGACTTGGGCTTCTTCGCAGAGCTGTTTTATCTTGCTTCGTGTTGTTTCTGCTTTGAGCACAGTATGATCAATAGTCTGTGCAAGTTCTTCCACCGTGAGGACCATGGATGTACCTCCAGATGTGGAAGACATTCAATAACCACTATTAACTCTTCGATATAATACATCTTGGAACCTAACGTGTTCCAAGATAGGATTTGATGTCATCAAGAACCTCTTTCTGGAGTCGTATGACATCATGGACCTCTATTTCTTCTGCATCCTTTACGAGAGAGTTGAGCTGCACAACAGTACCAACTGCATCAACTTTGGAGAAATCTACTGGAAATTCGACTTCTGCTCCTTTCACTATGAGCTCTGATCGAGTTGGGTGTAAAGCAATTCGTATGCTTCTAACAATGCCAATTCGGCGAGCTCTGTTATCGAGTACCTCTTTTCCAATCAATCGCCCAGGCATACTTAGCTCATAAAGTTCTGCCTCGATGCTTGGCATGTTTTCCTTTGTGGTAGTAGTCATCTCATTTAGGCTCCTTGTACTATATTATCTGTTAGTAGGAGGCTTTTTACAGTGAGTATTATCAATGTAGTAGAGGATTATCTGATTTCAGAGGGAGAATCTTTGGCAGATAATGAAAAATTCATCGAGATGCCATTGGTTAAGAAAAAAAATGTAGATTATAGAGCGTATCAGGTAAATCTTGCAGATATAGCGGCAGAACAGAGTACATTAATTGTTCTAAGTACAGGTCTTGGAAAGACAGTGATTGCAGCGTTATTGGCTGCAAAACGTCTAGCAAAATATCCAGATTCAAAGATATTGTTCCTAGCACCTTCAAGACCTCTTGTGGACCAACAGACTCGATTCTTGAAACGCGTACTAGATATTCAAGAAGACAGCATCATTTGTTTAACAGGTCAGGACTCTCCTGACTCAAGAAGAGATGCATGGCGAGAGGCAAGAATAGTTGTAATGACGCCACAAGCCTTGCAAAATGACCTCATTCAGCGGAGCTATGATTTGTCTATTGTTTCATTGATAGTCTATGATGAAGCTCATAGAGGTGTTGGCAACTATGCCTATACCTTTGTTGCAGAACTCTATGAACGGCAGGGAGTGAATGTTCGATCACTTGGTCTCACGGCATCACCTGGTCACCAAGCAGAACATATCAAAATGGTGTGCGAAAATCTGAGACTCTCTCATGTGGAAGTAAGAAATGAACAGAGTGATGATGTGAAAGATTACGTTGTATCAGTTGATTCAGAGGTCCACTTCATCAATTTGCCCTCAGAAATCGAGGTTCTGAGAGATATTCTGTATTCTCTTATGAATGAGTACAGAGAACCGGTCATTAATCATGGGTTCAATCTGCCTGAAGGGAAACGGTTGACACGAAAGGAAATACTGAAGGTTCAGGGACTTGTAAGAAAGGAAATTGGAACATATACAAAACCCCCGAGAGGCTTATTTCTTGCAATAAGAAATCTAACAGCACTATTACGGATTGTCCATCTCTTGGAGTTTATTGGGACCCAAGGTCTGACCCCAACTCACCGTTATATTCAAAGGATGTATGAAGAAATTCGAAACAGGAAGAGTTCGAAGGGTGTTAGTGACTTAATCACTAAGACAGAGTTCAAGCAATTTGAGGCTTTACTTGAAGCACTCATATCTAAAGGGCATCAACATCCAAAGGCAGAAGATCTACTTGAGATTGTAAGTGAACAACTGTCTGTCAATCTAGACTCACGCATTTTGATCTTTACACGTTTTCGTGATACTGCTGCTGAAGTGACTGAAACAATCGAACAATTGGATGAAGCAAGAGTTAGCCGTTTTGTTGGGCAAAGTACGCGAGGGGCTGACAAAGGGTTCAGCCAGAAGAAACAGGTAGAAGTATTAGACGGCTTTAGAAATAACGAGTTTAACATCCTTGTTGCAACTCAAGTGGGAGAAGAGGGGCTTGATATTCCTGAGTGCAATCTGGTCATTTTCTATGACTGTGTCCCTTCTGTAGTACCATATATCCAACGAAAGGGCAGAACTGGCCGGCGGTCGCCTGGGCGTGTCGTGATATTTGTTGCACGTGACACACATGATGAATTCTATTATTGGAGTGTGAAAAGTAAGTTGAAGAAGATGCCAAAAGCTATCAAAGAAGCAGAGGAAGAGGAGAAAGAAACACAGACGAGCCTTGACGAGTACGTGGCTAAGGAAGGGAGCTATGAACCTACTGACCCAATCATTCCAAAAGCTCCTCAGAAGGAACCTGAAAAGGTGAAGCTTATTCTAGATTCAAGGGAATTACCAACTGCTGTAGCAAGAGAGCTAGCTCGCCTTGATATTGATATAACAGGAGAGACCCTCGAGATTGGAGATTATATAGCTTCTGAAGATGTAGCCATTGAGAGAAAGGAATCAGCTGACTTCATTCAATCACTAATCGACGGACGACTCTTTGTTCAACTCACTGCATTGCGTTCAGCATATCGCCGTCCTGTTTTGATAATAGAGGGCGAACAAATTATTGGGCTTAGAGCAATCAATCCAGCTTCAATCTATGGAGCTCTGGCCTCAATAGCCATCAGAATTCAAGTCCCAATTATCTGGACACGCAATGCTGAAGAGACTGCAAATGTGTTATATCGAATAGCTCATCTAGAACAGGTGACTTCAAACAAGCCATTGCGTACTCGTTCCGGAGAGACTAAAGGAAGCGATGCAGAGGCCCTTGAATATATTCTATCTGGATTTCCTGGAGTTGACACAGTCACATCAAGATCCTTACTCACAGAATTTGGGACACTTGAAAACATCTTTCTAGCGGAGAAAGAGGACCTCCAAAAAGTGAGAGGCGTGGGACCTAAAATAGCTGGGAAAATTAAACACCTTCTTCAAAGTGAATATCCAGCTCACAAATACAAATCAGATTGAAAGAAGGTCAGTATACTTTTGGATTCTTTCCTTCGCCCCGTCTATATGCCTCTCTGAGAGCATCTGTAATCTTGCGACTCACTTTCCAATATTCTTCATAATCGATATTGCTGAGGCGGACTATACTTAGGATTTCTCGAAAAACAACATAGAGCTTTGGATCAATCTCACACACATGTCGAAGATTTTCTTTGGCATACTCTAATCCTCTCAGATAGAGCTTATCTCGTTTTGAGAGGTCGTCTGCAATAGCCTGTATTTCGGTTTCATCAATGAACTGGAGACCTAGTTCTCGCATTGTGGTCACAATATCGAGTGTTTTGTGAAGATCATAACCATTACGAGCTGGCAGACCATCCATATCTCCTGTGGTGATGAAAACGTTCTCTGCAGTAGCACGCCATAGCTTCTGCATAATATGACTATCTCCATTTCCAGCAGGTTCATAGCCTTCCTGTATGACTAGACCACATTTCTCGAGTTCTTTAATGTGATAACGCACAGTCTGAGGTTTTACTTCTTTGTTTGGATCTTGTTTAGATAAGAAGTCTACAAGTTCGGAAGTAGACATTCGTCTGGCTCGAAGCGCATGAAGGATTTGTCGTCTATGTTCATCGCTTAGAGCCTTATAGGCATCAATCGCCTGTTGTCCTGTAAGTATCTTGAGTGTTTCCAGCTGCCCCGATTCATCCATTTAGAGTGTCCTCTCCCGTTTCCACAAATCGCGTTATTCTAATGTTATGGAATTCGACGACAACTAATAGCCCAAGAGGCTACTAGTGTCGATTCGTCTAAGTCAATTCTATCTATGCACAGCAATTTGCTTTATGCGGGTACATAGATCCATTGACGCATGTCCTGCAAGCAGGGAACTCGTTTAATTAATCGCTTTTTCAAGAGCTTTCTAAGTGCATAACGTACTGTCCTTGGAGCAAAGGATACTTTGTCCAATAGTTGTTTAGGAGTAACTCCATCTTGGCCGCTACTTCTAAGAATGTCTAGGACAATCATCTGGCTCTTTGTAAGCTTCATGCTCTTGAGCTCTTCCTGAAGTTCGATGTCGCTCATCATTTTTTATTTACCTTCCCTTTATGTTTGGGTTTATAGTCATGAGGTCATTTCAGAACAGAAATTGCCTCAATCAACTACTTATTTGTGTAACAAAAGTGCTTATTAATTTATCGCAGTTTCTGAACGTTATGTCGCAGTCTATGACTGCGTTATTATGTAGTGATATAAATTTCATAGTCAAAATTCGATTCTGTGTGCAAATTTTGCACCTACAAAGGCTTTAATGGCACATACGTATGAACATGTTAGACTCATGATGAAGAAAGCAGTAATACTCGCAGCAGGTGATTCCACGAGGATGTTACCGCTCTCAGCGAACATACCAAAACATCTACTCCTGATAGCGGGAAGACCACTCATTTTTCATACACTTGAGGCTTTACAAAGGAGTGGAATCAGAGAAACTCTCATCATATATGGATATCATGGAGAGAAACTACGTGAGGCCATAGAAACACAAGATTGGAATAATATGAGCTTATCTTTTGTTCATCAAGAAGAGCGTCGTGGTACGGCTCATGCTGCAGGACATGCAAAAGAATTTGTTAACAAAGATGATGCTATATTAATGAACGGGGATATATTACTTGGTCCAGGTAGCTTTGAGAAGTTAGTATCGTATCATGAAAAAGGGCAGTATGATTTGACTGTATCAATACGGGCTGTCGAAGACCCTACTATGTATGGTGTTGTCGAGGTAGAGGATGGTAAAGCGAAGAAGCTTATCGAGAAACCAACCAAAGATCAAATGGTCAGTAATCTTGTTAATGCGGGACTCTATGTTATTGGTGAACCGCTCTGGGATGCCATTGAGAGAACAAAACCCTCTCCAAGAGGAGAATTGGAAATTACTGATTCTATTGAAATGATAATCAAGAGAGGTAATGTCGGCGCGTTTACACTGCCATCATGGTGGATTGACATCGGACGACCATGGGACTTACTGGATGCAAACAAGCTGATTCTAAGTCAAGTTCAGGGAAGGATAGATGGCACGGTAGAAGACGGCGTAGTAATCAAAGGAGAAACAATTGTGGAAACAGGTGCTATAGTGAAGACTGGAGCCTATATTGAGGGTCCAGCATATATTGGGCAAGACTGTGTTATTGGGCCAAATTGCTATATCCGTGCGCATACCTCATTAGGAAAGAAAGTGAAAATTGGAAACGCTGTAGAGATTAAGAATTCGATAATCATGGATGGAACAAATGTTGGCCATCTTTCTTATGTTGGTGACTCAATAATAGGGAGGAACTCAAATTTTGGAGCTGGAACAATTACTGCAAATCTCAGACATGATAATCGAGCTATCAACTCCACAGTCAAGGGAGAACGAGTGTCCTCTGGGAGGAGAAAACTTGGGGCAATAATTGCTGATGACGTGAAGACAGGAATAGGAACATCCATTGCACCGGGAGTTGTTATTCATCAAGGAGCCAGAACAGGGATTGGAGCCATAGTAAATACTGATATCGGTCCAAACAAACTGCTTATTGTTGATCAGAAACAAAGAATCTTAGATATAGACACAGAATGATGAGGCTTTGAATGTGTTTTCAGCACCAATAAGAGAGATTAATGCTGTAATCAAGGACACAAGCCGTGTGGATTTGCTCTTTGGATATTGCTATCCATCAACATATCGTGCAGGAATGACAGGTCTCGCTGTACAAATCCTCTATTCAACTCTGAATGCAAGAGATGATATATCATGTGAGAGATATTTCAGATTTCAAACACGATCACCAGCACTATCAATTGAAACAGGTAGGCCATTACGAGATAATCATATAATAGGATTCACATTGACCTATGAGGAAGATATTCTCAATATAGTACAGATGCTAGAGGTTGGAGGGATACCTCTTCGTGCTTCAGAGAGGACGGAGGAAGATCCTATCGTAATCATAGGAGGACCAGTTGTTAGTGCCAATCCTGAACCATATAGAGACTTTGTAGATGCGTTCGCAATTGGAGAGGGAGACCTAATTATTCATCAAATTGTGAATAGAGTTAAAGAGGCCACATCAAGAGATGATGCAATTCTTGCGTTAGCGGAGATACATGGAGTCTATGTTCCATCAACCAATCCAAAGTCAGTTGGACGTAATATCATATCTAGTCTTGATTCATTAGAGTATCCATTGGCTCAGATTATCCCAGATGTTAGTATTGGTTCCAAACTCGAACCAGTATTTGGAAAATCGTTTTTATTAGAGGTAACACGCGGATGTGGACACTCATGCAGATTTTGTCTAGTAGGGCATATCTGTCAGCCAAGAAGAACTAGATCATTAGAGAAATTGCAAGAGATTATACAAATAGGGCTTAAACGCACACCTGTAAGAAAAGTTTCATTGATTGGATCCTCTTTAGGTGATCTTGACAGACTAGAAGAACTTGTTTGCTGGATAGTAAGACAGGGGCTTGAAGTCTCTGTTCCATCTTTACGTGCGGACTCTGTCACAAAAAACCTGTTGGAATGTCTTGTTGAAGGAGGACAGAGAACGCTTACAATTGCTCCAGAAACAGGATCTACGGATCTTAGAAAAAAGATTGGAAAAGGGCTTACTGATGTAGATATTGAACAGGCCATAAAAATAGCGAATACTGCAGGATATAGTTCATTGAAGCTCTATTTCATTGTTGGACTACCTGGAGAGACAGAAACAGACATTGAAGATACAATCAATATGGTAAGGGATATAGCACAAAAAACAACGATGAAGGTCATCGCAAGTATTAATCCGTTTATTCCTAAAGCCCAAACAAGATGGCAACTCGAGCCCCAAGCAGATATTACAGAATTGCGGGAGAAGATAAGAAGGATTGAAACAGGACTGAAGAATGTTCCCAGAGTATCATTGGAGACCCTTGATGTGAGGGGAGCTCGAATACAAGCTGCTCTATCAATAGGAGATCGGTCTTTAGGAGAGGTAATTCGATTAGCAGCATCTTATGGAGGCTATGGAGGTTGGAGAAGAGCTGAAAAACAAACAGGGATTCAGGTTCTCTCGCTTGCTAACAATCCAGACAGGTTTTCTAAGGGAATCCCTTGGAGTTATCTTGAGGTTTGATTTATTTGGAAAATATTACACCGTCTTGATAAAGCTCTTAAGTCAATTCTTAGAAGTAACTTATGAGTTACGTCATGGCCTATGAAGTAAGGCCATGATTGCTGGTGAAGAAGATGGTTGATGACGAAGACTTTCGTCGGGACTTCCCGGCTCTTAGTGAGGAATTAGAAGAAGGAAATACACAATCCTTCAGAATAGATGGTGTCCGTACAATGTCTGAAGAACCCGAATCCAACGTGGAAAAACCAACATTCACTCCCGATGTTGTAGACTATATACGACGTTGTGATACAGTAGCCCAAGCGGAAGAGATAGTTGATTTCTTAGCGAAACAAGGAGAACTAACTCCCTCACAGGTTAAAGCTATAAAGAGTCAATTGAAATCTGAGGGTATTCGAAGTTTCGGAGCCAAAAAAGAGAGAGACTATTATCTACATCATGGTCTTGAGTGAGCGTGTTTTCGATATCTCGGCTTCATTGGAAACAATGAGGTAGAGAGAGAAGACTTTAGAGGAGTCAATCATAGATATCTATTGACCTAAAGAGGTCTATACAGATTTTGTTCTTTTGCCCAGCCAATTGTTTCTGGGTCTAATCGCTTTAGCTCGCGCTCTGGAAACTCGCTAAGCAGATTCCAACCAATATCCAATGTCTGTTCAAAGGACCTGTCTTCATATTCACCTTGATTTATGAACTCTGTTTCAAAACGATCTGCAAACTTCAGATATTTTTGGTCCCTATCTGTTAGAGCTTCAGAACCAACGACTGCAACCAAGTCTCGTAAATCCCTACCTTCCGAATAACCATAGTAAAGCTGAGCCTGAATCTCCTTATGGTCAAAACGGGTCATTCCTTCACCAATGCCCTCTTTCATAAGTCGGCTTAGAGAGGGACCAGGGTCAATAGGGGGATAAATCCCTCTTCTATGTACACCACGACCTACTATAATCTGACCTTCAGTGATATATCCTGTTAAATCAGGAATGGGATGGGTCATATCATCCTGTGGCATGGATAATATAGGCATCTGAGTAATTGTACCCTTACGACCATGGATACGACCAGCTCGTTCATAGATGAGGCTGAGGTCAGTATATAGATAACCAGGGTAACCACGCCGACCAGGAACTTCTGATCTCGCAGCGCTAATCTCTCGGAGTGCTTCTGCATAGTTGGTCATGTCTGTCAGGATGACAAGAACATGCATATCAGAAGAATAGGCAAGGTATTCCGCTGCAGTCAATGCAGCTCTTGGAGTGATGATTCTCTCAATTGCAGGATCATTTGCTAAATTGAGAAAGAGGGTTGTATGTTCAAGTGCACCTGTTTCCTCAAAAGAGTCCATGAAATATTGTGCCTCTGTTGCAGTAATGCCCATCGCACCAAAAACGATTGCAAAGTCGCTCTCTTCCCCGGGAATCTTTGCTTGACGAACAATCTGGGCTGCTATTCTATTATGAGGTAGACCTGAGCCAGAGAAGATAGGTAATTTTTGACCTCGAACAAGAGTGTTAAGACCGTCAATAGATGATAGACCAGTTTGAATAGGCTGCCGCGGGTATTGTCTAGCGAAGGGATTGATTGGAGATCCATATATGTCCCAGTGGTCTTCCGCAGTAAGAGGTGGTCCTTTATCAAGAGGGTTTCCTGCTCCATCAAGGACCCTTCCAAGAATCTCTGTGGAAACCGGGAGCTTCATCGTTTCCCCGGTGAATCTGACAGCTGTCAAATCAGTGTCAAGTCCACTAGTTCCTTCAAATACCTGAATCACAGCTCGACCACGACCTGTTTCAAGAACAGTACCAGTTAGAAGGTTTCCATTTGGAGCTCTGATCTTCACTACTTCGTTGTAGGACACATTATGTGTATTTTCAACAACGAGTAGTGGACCACTGACATCTGAAACTGACCGATATACAATAGAGGATTCTTTTGACATCTAAAGGACCACCTGATGCTGGAGTCAAACGATGTCGGCTCGTAATCGAGCCGAGTTTTAAGAGTTGCGAAGCGCCTCTTATATTATATAGGGGGCGACATGAAAGAATACTAGCACAGGTGCAAGTATCAAAGCTCTGATGATCAAAGATTTTCCTCGATTTGTTAAATCATTAGCTGTAGGAGTAAAATAAAGGATAGCACCAGCAAGACAACAGACAGCCACTACAATATCACCAATCCATACAATGAGGTAGATCATGTCAGCATCAGACATACCAAACATATCTAACCATGTTGATGTTGCACTCTGAGGGGTTACTGGTTCGACTGCTGAAAAGTCAGCAAAAAGGTTCACAATGATAGGACCAAGGATATAGGTTGCAATCCCAAATATGACAAGGGTCTTGGCAAGTCCATCACTTATGCCAGTTACATATATTATGAGGCCGACTAAGACTAGAATCAAATATCCTCTGATGGATAAAGCGTAGAGAGCATTCAGTACTTGGGTTGTCGTCGGAAACCAGGATGGGGGAGGCATGAAATCAAAGGGAAACTGAGCCATGGATAATACTGCAGTCAGTGGAATCATGAATTTCACGCAATGAAGTCATGATTAGAGAATATAATGGCCACTCAAAGTAGTTCGGTTTTCAAAATGGAAAAATCTTGTTTCATATGCTCTTTCACACTTGGAAAACGGAGCGCAGCAGCTGGATGATAAGTCATGAAGTAACTTCTATCATTTGCTTCAAAGAAATGTCCATGCGACTCCGATACCTTCCATGGGCCGATCATCGAAGAGATTGCTACATTTCCTAGTAGCACGATAATCCTTGGATTGATTATCTCAATCTGCTTCTCAACATATGGTCTGCAGGCTTCGATCTCAGAGGACAAGGGAAGTCTATTATTTGGAGGACGAGATTTGAGTACTGAAGTTATGAAGACTTCATCACGAGATAATCCAATCTCTTCAATCATTGAAGCTAGAAGTTTTCCAGAGCGCCCAACAAACGGTCTTCCCGTTTCATCTTCTTGAGCTCCTGGCGCTTCTCCTATGAAGAAGAGTGTAGCATCAAGTGGTCCTTCACCAGAAACAGCATTAATACGTGTGCTATGAAGAGGACAACATTTACACTTGTTAATGGTCTGATGAAGTATTTTGAGTTCTTCTTCGCGGGACATTCTATATTCTAGATTGTATCATCGGGGATAAACTACACGCTATTCTAAACAATATGCTCAGGAATCAGACCAGACTCGGAGAGTTCTTGAAATAGTGATTGATACTCCTTCTCCATCTTTCTTTCGACAGCATCCATTTGTTCGTTATACGAGTTCCAAGGCATAATCTTCATTCTCGCAATGTTATCAAGAACACTCAAATCCAAGATTCGTCTAACTTGCACACCCATTTTTACAGCTGCGGCCATCTTAGTAGTGAATCCAATAATCACCCGAAGCATTCTGTAGGTCTTACCAATTGGTGAGTATGTATCAATCTCATGTAGAGCGCTCTGAGTAAGAAAGTCTTCCTTAATCATGCGCGCAGCCTCAAGTGTAGCACGTTCTGATTCAGGAAGTGCATCAGGTCCCACAAGCTGAACTATTTCTCTTAATTCTTGGTCTTTTTGAAGGATTGCAAGAGCTTCTCTCACTAGATCAGGCCAATCTTCACCTAATTCGGACTTGTGCCATGACTCAAGAGTAGTATGATAAAGAGAATAGCTGGTAAGAGTGTTAATAGCAGGGAAGAATCTCCGTGCGGCCAAATCTTTATCCAATGCCCAAAATACCTTTACAATTCGAAGTGTTGCTTGTGTAACAGGTTCGGAAAAATCACCACCTGGAGGGGAAACCGCACCACAAAGGGTGATAGAACCCAAACGCTCCTCAGATGATAGCGTCTTTACTCTACCGCCTCGTTCATAGAATTGTGCAAGTCTCGAACCAAGATATGCAGGATATCCTTCTTCTGAAGGTAGTTGCCCAAGCCTACCAGATATCTCACGGAGAGCCTCCGCCCAGCGAGAGGTGGAGTCAGCCATTAAAGCAACATCAAAACCTTGGTCGCGAAAATACTCAGCAATTGTAACAGCTACATAAATAGAGGCCTCTCTTGCAGCAACTGGCATATTAGATGTATTAGCGATTAAGACTGTACGCTCCATGAGGGGACGTCCTGATTTTGGATCCTTCAGATGAGGCCATTCTTCAAGAGCCTCAGTCATTTCATTTCCTCTTTCACCGCAACCAACATAGACCACAACTTGTGCATCCGCCCATTTTGCGAACTGATGTAGGGTCACAGTTTTCCCAGTTCCAAAGCCCCCAGGAATAGCTCCTGTGCCACCTTTTGCTTGAGGCATAAATGTATCAATAACTCGTTGACCAGTAATTAAAGGAGTATTCATAGGAACTCTGTCCTTGAAAGAACGTCCAACTCGTACTGGTGTCTTCTGCATCATTACAACATCGTGAATCTCACCATGAGAATCTTTAACTTTACAGATAGTATCTATAACAGTATAATCCCCTTTAGATGCTAGTTCTATCACTTCTCCTTCTACGCCGATAGGAATCATAATCTTTGATTTGATAATCCCTGTTTCTGGAACCTCACCTATTATGTCACCAGGGAAAACCATAGTGCCTACTTTAATTGTTGGGTTGAACGTCCATTTTTTCTCCTTATCAAGCCCATCTACATTGAGACCTCTAGAAATAAAGTCACCAGACATTTCCTGAAGTTTTGGTAAAGGTCTTTGAATACCGTCATATATTGATCCTAGAAGACCTGGTCCAAGTTCTACAGAGAGAGCATCACCTGTGGAAACAACAGGTTCTCCAGGAGCAAGACCTGATGTCTCTTCATAGACTTGAGTAGTGAACTCCTCATCTCCAACTTCGATCACCTCTCCGATGAGTTGTTGTTTTCCAACCCGTACAACTTCATACATACGAACTGAGGGAATTCCAGAGCACTTTACAACGGGCCCTGCAATACTCTCGATTCTACCAGTCAGTTCATTCAAGGTTTATTTCTCCATGATGATGATATTAAATATTGATTTCAATTCCAACGGCACGTCGTATCAGTTCCTTCAAAACTGATTCATAAGTTCCCGTTGATCCGTTTCTATCAGGAATTAACAATATCACAGGAACTGGTGATTGGGAGAGTTCCACAATTGTATCCTCAACTTCTTGTGCGAGTGGTTCTGTGATAATAATCAATCCCATGGTTGGATCACGAAAGTAGTCAAGTAACAAGTTTCGCGTTTCGTCGGGAGATTTCGGACTAGCACATTCGTGAACACCAACTAGGCGAAATCCAGTGACGGTATCCCGATCACCAATGACTGCAATCTTATCGCTAGACATGAGAACTTCCTACTGTGGTCAACCTGTGTCATTGCTCATCAGGTCTACTAAAAAGCATTTGGAATCTGACCAGGTAATAATAATGGAAATCAATTAGTGAATTCTGATATAATATGAGATTCTTCAACCAGGTTCCAGCAATACAGGCACTTGAGCTGAATTGGATTTCTCGACACTACTTGATATTTACTATGGATAGGTTCACGTTCCTTATTTGTTACACACCTTGGATTTGGACATTTCATAATATCCGAGAGTGTGTCAGGTAATTCCACACGTGTCTTCTTAATTACTTTTGAGTCCTTAATGAGATTGATTGTGGCCTCTGGAGCAACAAGAGCGATGCGTGCAACTTCTGCATCAGCGAGGAAATGATTCTCCACTTTCACAATATCTTTTCGCCCTATTCTCGAGCTAGTGATGTTCATTGCTAATGTTACCACATTTCCTTCTTTTCCAGTAATCCTGAGAATTTTTAGTACTTCTAATGCCATTCCAGCTCTGATATGATCTATGACGGTCCCATCATTGATTTTCACAATGCGTATCTTGCCACTTCCTTCTTCAGACATTAGCTCACCAACATGCATTTGAAATAGTAATCAGGTTTTCAACCTTACTCCTTAATTCTTGAACTTACTGGTTAAAACCGAAAGTTGATATGGATTTCGACTAGTCAAAACCCGAAATAGTCGGTGAGATTGTCTTGGTTCTAGAAGGTCTTGGTAAGTCGCTGAATTCAGCTTTGAAGAAACTCTTAGGCGCAAGTGTAATCGATGAAGAGCTGGTAAAGGAACTAGTCAAAGATATTCAGAGAGCTCTACTTGTAGCAGATGTTGATGTAAACCTTGTAATGGCAATCACAGAGAGAGTACAAGAGCAGGCTCTAGATGAAACACTTCCGAGAGGAGTTTCTCGACGCGAACATATTATTCGTGTTGTTTGGGATACCCTTGCTTATTTCTTGGGTGAGAAGGCAGTCCCTCTAACTATTCATCCAGGTAAACCCAATCTTGTTATGATGGTAGGAATTCAAGGTTCAGGAAAGACAACGACTATTGGCAAATTGGCACGCTATTATCAAAAGAGAGGAATAAAGACCGGTGTGATCTGTGCGGATAACTTCAGACCCGGAGCCTATAGTCAACTGAAACAGCTTGCAGAAAAATCCAATGTCCCATTTTGGGGAGACGAGAATGAAAAGGATGCTGTCAAGTTAGCTAAAAAGGGATTTAATGAGATGAAGAATCGGGGCATTGAACTCATCCTATTAGACACCTCAGGAAGGCATAGAGAAGAAACTAGTCTAATCAAAGAAATGAAGGATATATCCAAAGGCGTTAGACCACAGGAGATCATCTTGGTCATCGATGGAACATTGGGACAACAGGCAGGAGTGCAGGCAAGTGCCTTTAGTAAGGCAACTGATATTGGTTCAATAATCGTGACAAAGCTCGATGGTGGTGCAAAAGGTGGTGGAGCACTCTCAGCTGTTGCTGCAACAAAAGCACCAATCAAATTCATTGGAACAGGCGAGGGGATGGATGCAATAGAATCTTTCAACCCAACTAAGTTTGCAGGTCGCCTATTGGGCATGTCAGACATCAGAGGATTAGTAGACAAGGTCAGAGAAGCCCAGATTGAAGTTGAAGAAGATGCTGTCAGACGTATAATGAAGGGGCAGTTTTCACTGAAAGATATGATGGCTCAAATGAAGCAACTGAAGAAAATGGGTCCAATAGGAAAGGTAATGGAAATGTTAGGTCTACAGTACAAATTACCTGAAGGTTTGGCAGAAGTCCAAGAAGAGAATATGAAGAAATGGGAGATTATCATGAATTCGATGACTAAGACAGAACTTGAAGAACCAAAGATTATCAAATCCTCAAGAATTAAGAGAATAGCCATGGGTTCTGGAACCTCAACAAAAGATGTCCGCGACCTCCTGAAGCAACATGAACAGATGAAGAGGATGATGAAACAGATGGGAAAGCAGAGAAGAGGGAGAAAGGGCGGAATTCCTGGACTTCCAGGCGGATTACCAGGTATGTAGATAGGTTTGAATATCGATGCGGCACTTCTTGATATTGTTTGATAACATTCCAATTGATAAAGCGTCTCTTAAAGCAGGTTTTAACTCTCCAGAACTCGTCACAGCATGTAGGTGTATCAATGTTGGACTCTTTATTTCTGGAAATCTTCGAAGAGATGTAACTATATCAATAGCCCTTGGAGCCCCTCATGACTTACAAATCATTTCATTCCCTGGAGATACATTGAGAAGAGTCTCTCCCGATGAGAGATCGATTTCTTTTTTCTTGTTTAAATCTATTAAGATTTCAACAGAACTACTTCATAATACTTCAAAGACTTTGGACAATGGGATCATCATCCAGAGAATGAATATCAATGACATCTTTGGTACAGTATCGCCTAACAACTTTATTGTTGCTAAGGAGAATGAACAGAAGACCATTGATTATCTTGGCACAGATGTTCTTCTCTTCTACGATAATAGAGTATATCGTACACCCCTAATATCTAGTGAACTATTGAATTATCGAACAGTTACACGCCCACCTCATCCTGAGAGATTCATTCTGGATATTAATCGAGCAGTGGATAATGCTCAGGAAAATACCTGAAGAAAGCTTCATAATAGAAGTCTTCTAAAAAAGGTTGAACATCGTTGCCAACTAATGTTACTCCAGAATTCGATAAACAACGGATTATCTACGAAGAGACAGAAGATCTTACTCAGAGGATAGTAGAACTGGAGAAACTTCTATCACTTGCGCCAAATCACAAAGGCGCAGAACGAATGATTGCAGACTATCGCAAGAAACTTGCTCAGCTGAAAGCCTTACTCGAGAAGAGAAGAGAGCAGGACCGAGCTCGTCGTTCAGGTGGAGCGGAAGAAGGTGTTGTTCGAAAAGAGGGAGCTGGGCAAATTTGCTTGGTTGGAGTCACGAATAGTGGCAAATCTTCACTGATTAATACAGTCACAAATGCTAAGCTGGATGTAGGAGACTATCCATTTACAACACCATTACCGACACCTGCTATGCTTAATTTGGAAGATATCAATATTCAGTTGGTTGAGTTGCCTGGTGTCTTCGAGGGAAGCCACGAGGCAGGTATTGGTAGACAGGCACTTGCAGTTGCTAGAAACACAGACTGTATTGCACTAATTATAGACCTCTCTCAAGATATCGATTGGCAGATGAACATTATTCTCGGAGAACTTGATAGTGCAAGAATACGACTGAATAAAGAGAAGACGGCAGTTAGAATTGAAAAGGTTGGGCTAGGAGGGCACATGATATATGGTGCTCAAAATTACGAGGGGGATATCGAAGAAGTCAAAGAATATCTCAAGGCGCGTAGAATCACAAATATTATCGTACGTTTCCAGAAACGGGCTACATTCCAGCAACTTGTAGATGCTCTAGATTCAAGTGTTGCTTATGTCCGTGCAATGGTTGTCGCAACAAAGGGAGATGTACAAGGCTCTATTGTAAAGTTCAAAGAACTAGAGGATAAATATTCAGATAGATTTGACATCGTTCCAACGTCTGCAAAGCGGCGAGAGAACCTTGATGGGATGAGCTGGGCATTCTATCATCATCTGGATATATTAAGAGTATATACTAAGATACCAGGTAAACAACGAGAGAACAGACCAATTGTTCTACCCGAGGGCTCGGTTGTGGAGGATGCAGCAGCAAAAATCCACAAAGAACTATTTGTCGAACGATTTAGGTCGGCTGTGATAATAAGAGATAATGACAAGATAAAACGTAGAATTGTTGGACTGAATTATCCCCTCCAAGACGGAGATGTCATCCAATTAGCTCATACGTAGTCCTGCTAGGAGCGTGATGAAGTGCAGGAGCTTCCTAATATAGTTGTGATTCTTGTAGAACCAGAAAATCCGGGTAATGTAGGGTTTGTTTCAAGAGTGCTTGCAAATTTCGGTGTAAGAGAATTAAGAGTGGTAGGTTGCGATCCTCGAGAGGATTCTCAAGCACAGATTTTCTCAGTCCATGCAATCAATCTTTTGGAGTCTGCGAGAGTCTACAATAATTTAGAGTCGGCACTTAAAGAGATTGACGCTGCATGGGCGGCTACAGCCAGAGCTGGAGGGAATCAAAGTGTTACGAGGGCTTTAGTTCCACTTGAGGATCTTCCTAATCCACTGGCTCTAGATGGAAGGGTCGCTCTCGTTTTCGGTCGCGAGAGTACAGGTCTTACTAACGAGGAGATTGGGCTCTGTGATTTTGCGTTCACTATACCAACATCTGAGGAATACCCCAGTCTAAATCTAAGTCACGCAGTAGCAATCGTTCTTTTCCATCTTTTTTCAAAATATTCTCCCCCCAAACCCCCAGAGGTCACTGCAACAAGAGCTGCAACAAGAGAGGAGCGAGAACAAGTGTTAGTCTTCTTTGATGAACTGATTGATAGATTGTACTTGCAAGAATTCAAGAGACCAATCGCAAAGCAGGTCATGAGGAACCTCCTCGGTCGTGCCTATATGACCGGACGGGAGATTACAACACTGACTGGAATTGTAAGACGCATAAATGAACTGATAAAAGACCGCCAAGATAACGAAGACTAGCTTCCGTAGCCCATTCTACGCTTAACTTCTGGATCTATCTTATCGAAGACAATCTTGCAGGGAGTAGGCATCTTTGGTGCTGCTTTCTTAAGCGCGGCCATAGCTACCTTGAGGTGTTGTCGATTGACACGGATTGTGATGATTGCCTGATTTGGCTTGATTCTAGCGGCAGAACCAATGACCTTTCCCCAAGCTTTTCTCATTCCATCCTGAACACGGTCAGCACCTGCGCCAGAGATCATCTTATTCTCTCTAAGATACTGTAATGGTTTGACGCGAACACGAAGATGATAGTTCATTCTTCCTGCGCGTTTGGTCATGTCCCTGTTAGCAGCAACACGCGCTGCCTCTAACGCTTGATGTCTAATCTGACAACGCTCAAGACCAATCAAGGATACCTCGACCTCAAAATCTCCACCAGCATTACCCATGTCAAAACTCACTATACGGCTCGCTGGGCGCCTGTGGATGTACTTTGTTCTTTGAAATGGAGGTCGATCACATTCTCTGTAGCATTGTCCGGGACGTTTTCCCATAATCATCACCAGATTGGTCTTCGGTCTATAACATGACCTGATTAGCTGGAACGCCGAGAGGTTCCAATAAAAGGATTATGGCGTGGATGAGATTTGAA
>SDOA01000141.1 GCA_004524595.1 Candidatus Thorarchaeota archaeon
ACGGATGTTGAATACAAACCTGCTAACAATCTAAATTTCTCAATTCATTTTAGTGGTAATAACTCGATATGGGCACAGGCTGAAGTTGTTGATGGTAGAGCTGACTTCCAAGATATTCCTGATGGTGAATATATCTGGAGACTGACAGTTCTCTATGACCTAGTTTATGCTGGCCATCTTCTTGACTGGGGTATGATTGAAGCAAACGGTACTCAACTTCTTGTTCATCAGAGCATTGGACCAATAACTGGCAATCCCGAGTTTTATGATTTAGAAGTATTCACATATTATGAAACCAGTCTTGAACCAATAGTAGGCGCCTTGGTTAATGTTACTTTCAAGAATGGCTCAGTGTGGGCCACGAAAGTGACACCAACTAATGGTACTGTGCGATTTATCGATTTACCTGTTGAATTCATGAATTGGACGGTTACCCTTAGTGGTGTGCCCATTGGCCTTGGTAGCTACTCTTATGATCTAACATCTCCAAACGCTGATATTCGTGCACCAATAATCACTACTCCAGGTGATCAGGAGTTTCTCTTTGACTCTGAAAATGTAACAATAACTTGGCATGTTGAGGACGAATATCCAGACACGATCCGTGTGTATGTTGACAATATACTCAACAGGACTGTTGACTGGGTAAACACAACATACAATTTTGTGTTCAATGTCAGTGCTGCTTTTGAAGTATTCAGAATTGGAACATACGAGATCAAAGTTGTTGCAGCTGATCAGAATATGAACTCTGTTACCGATATCATCTCATTACGATTATATGAAAATGTTACACCCACAATTGATGGTCCTGATGATATAGAATTTTACTATACTCAAACAGGTTATTCACTCTCATGGAATGTAACAGATGATTTCTTGAATATGTATTCAATCCTGGATAATGGCGAACTAGTTGCATCAGGAGAGATTGATCCAGACGAACCCGTGCTTAGATTTAATTTAGATGGTTTAGAAATTGGTATTCATAATTTCAGTCTCTTTGTGAATGATACAAGTGGCAATACTGCCATAGACGAAGTGATCGTCACAGTACTTGCTGATGATACCGCACCAGTGCTTGTATTCAAACCAGATGATGTTTACTACAATCAAGGTGATAGAGGAATCATTCGGAACTGGACGGTCACAGATGAATTCAAAGATTACTATACAATTGAGATTGATGGGGATCTTATTGTCACAGAAAATTGGATTGCAGATAACATAGAATTCGATTTCTCTGGGCTTAGAGTTGGACACTATCAGGTCAAACTTACCGCTTATGACATTGGCGGCAATTCTGTTGAGTCAATTGTAGATGTCTATGTGTTTCAACCAGTAATAATACGATATATGACTTGGGCTGCGATAATTTCATCAGGAATAATCCTTCTCATCGTTGTCGTATGGTTCGTGCGCTATAGGTAAACTAGTGACGGTTTTGAAAAGCCGTCATGCTTTTATCTTTTCAAAAGAGGACCTATGCTATCAGACATAGCAATGTTTGATTTACATTTGTGGTGATTATCGTGAGCTATATGCATGTGAGAGACGTTCTTGAAGGTACTTATGAAGGAAAGGAGGTACATCTACGAGGGTGGGTCCATCGTATTCGGAAACAGAAGAAAATGGTCTTTGTCCTTCTAAGAGACCCTTCAGGGGTTATTCAAACAGTCGTTAAGAAAGGTAGTGTCAGCGAAGAGCAGTATGCTGATGCTGAAAAGATGTTAATTGAATCCCTCGTGACCTTGTCCGGAACTGTACACGCAGATGATCGAGCCGAGGGAGGATTTGAAGTACAGGTAGATAATTTCAACGTGTTACATTTCGCCGAAGATTTCCCAATCACCGAGGATCAGAGTATCGAGTTTTTGAATGATAATCGTCATTTATGGATGCGTTCACGCAAGCTCACCAATGTATTGAAGATCAGGGATGAGGTATTCGCAGCAGCGAGAGAGTATCTTAGAAACAACGAATTCTATGAAACTACATCACCAATGTTTGTTTCGACTATGGGTGAGGAAGGAGCTGAGCTTTTTGAAGTGGAGTATTATGGAAGGAAAGTCTACCTTACTCAGACAAGTCAGATGCATCTGGAGCCTCAGCTTTTCGCAATGGAGAAAGTATTCATTCTTGCTCCTTCTTTTAGGGCAGAGAAATCAAGAACTAGAAAACACCTTACAGAGTTTTGGCATCTAGAGGTTGAAGAGGCATGGTGTGACCATGAATGTAACCTCATACGTCAAGAAGAACTCATCAGCTATATGTGTCACTCAGTAGTCAAGAACAGACTTTCTGAACTGAATGAACTTGGAGTAGACCCTAAACGTTTGCTTGCTATTAAACCACCCTTTGATAGAATCACCTATTCCGAAGCAATTGAAAGATGTCAAAAGGGTGGAATTGACATAAAGTGGGGTGATGATATTCGAAGTGAGGCTGAGGAATTTCTGACGAAAGATAGTGACAACTTTCTCTTCGTAGAGTATTATCCTAAAGAGATCAAGTCATTTTATATGAAAGATAATCCTGATGACCATCGAACCTACAAGAACAGTGATTTACTTGGTCCTCAAGGTTTTGGAGAGGTCATAGGCGGAAGTGAACGTGAAACCGATGCTCAACTCATCATTGACAATCTGAAACGAATCGGAGATGATCCTGAGAAATACAAGTGGTACATCGATATCAGAAGGTATGGAAGTGTGCCGCACTCTGGGTTCGGAGTAGGAATGGATCGATTGATTACTTGGATGCTTGAACTTGAACATATTCGAGATTGCATCCCTTTTCCAAGAACTGTAAGTCGAATATTTCCATGACTCCCCTTTACAAAATGAGTGTAATGAAGCACTTCTGACTTTGGTGAAGATATGCTATTTCTTCGAAAATGCTATATCACGTATTTACATATGAGATTGCAAAAGTGTAACTAAAGATACCTAGAAAGCAATCAAGCGAGTTCTTTTTTTTTCGGGTTCACTAGAGGGAGTGTGATTCTTTGAGAAATATTCTGCATCCGAAAATCTTTGCTTGTTTCATTGCAATTTCAATCGTTGTCTTTCAATTAGGTTTAGGCGTTACTGCTCAGGTCTATATTAATTCTGTTGACCTTCTCATTATCACTCATGAAAAGTATGTTTCAGAAGGTGAGAAACTGAGTTCATGGAAGAATAGCAATTGGAATTCTTAGATACCGAAATATCCCATTACGTAGATTAAGGATACGGTAACCTGAAGGATTCTTATAATAATTCTAGGTTTCCTTTTCTTGCTTGCTGGATATCATCTGTTTTTGGTGAATTCTCATGATGTAAATTGAATAGATCAACATGGCTAGGCCAATTATGACTCCAATAATCCAAAGGTGACTCTTCCAAGGATGGTCCAACAATGAAGTCATGATATAGATATTCAGACTTGCAAAGAAGATTGCAAAAGATATCAGTATCGCATAGAATGACCATTGCATTTTCTTACTACTCATTTTCAACACGTGCTTATTGGTTACATCCTATGATATAGGCGTTACTCAATGATTATTCTGATTCATTGTTATTATTGTCATTTACTACACTTGTATCGAGAGGACTAATCAGGAGACCTTCTGATGTTGCTCGTAATACAACACGCTTGCCAAGCCCTGCGAGTCTTCTTACTGTTTCTGGAATGACCATACGTCCTTTAGCATCGATTTCAGTAATATCTCCATAAAGAATGTGTTTTTGCCCTTCGATCAGTCCATCTCGAATTCTTAGGACCCTATCTGCATATTCTGTGACCTTTGGATTATGGGTCACATTGATTATTGTGGTTCCAAATTCCTCATTTGTTTTCTTTAGTGCTTCCATGACAATTTCTGTGGTTTCCGAGTCAAGTTCACCAGTCACTTCGTCTCCCAATAGGAGTTCTGGATTATTAGCTAAGGCTACACAGATTGCTACTCTCTGGTTTTCTCCACCAGATAGCTGATTTGGTCGATGATTCACTCTATGACTCAGGCCTAAAATATCTAGAAGCATCAACGCTCGTTCTTGCGATAATTTGGATGGTGCTCCAGCAAGTTTCATTGGGAGAATTACGTTCTTTAGAGCACTAAGACCTGGAACTAAGTTACCAATCTGCCAGACAAATCCAACCTTTTGTCGCCTATATAGCATAGAACGTCTATCATCTAATGTTGTTACACTGTGACCATCATAGAGGATTGTTCCCGCGGTAGGCTTGTCTAATGCGCCAAGCATTTTCAACAAGGTAGATTTTCCTGACCCACTAGGACCAATAATTGAAAGAAATTCTCCATGATTGACTTCAAAGTCAACTCCTCGAAGTGCTATAACTTCCTTTTGACCTCTTCTATAGACCTTCATTAGGTCTCGTACAACAATCTTGTACTGCTCAGATAATTGTTCAAGATTTTCTGTCATGATGATCACTCATTGTATTGAATTTCTTCTGCTATGTTTAGTTTCAAAGTACGTTCAACGATGTAGTAAGTTGCAATCAGTGCAACAGCAACTGATATTCCAACGATTGCAGTAACCAAAGAAATGGGAATTACTAATTGAACTGGTAATCGACTCCAAAGTCCAGAAGTATAAACTCCCATGTACAATAGTGGAACATTCTTCAATATGAAGGCTAAACTCACTCCTATCATTCCACCTATTGCAGCGGCAATAAGAACACCAATACCCGTTTCTACTAGTGATGCTACTATAATTGATCTGTTTGGTGCTCCTAGAGCTCTCAAGACTGAAAATTGCTTGCGTAGACCACGAACCCTAACGATACTAACAATAGACATTCCAATCGTAAGGTATATGATTGAAAAGAGGACGTTCAAGGTATAAGTACCATAAATTGACTGTGTTGCCCTTGAATCAAGAACAGCGTCGATATATGAGAGTGCAGACTCCATATTTGTAAAACTGTTTGGTGCTATTGAATAGATTTCTTCCATCACTTTTGTATAATTGGCTCCAGTTTCAATATCAATGTAGAATTTTGAAATATGAGTAGTATTTAGACAAGAGTGGACGTAATTAAGGTCTGCCACAAGAAAGTCTCTTGCACTAGGTTCTCCAGGGACGTAAGAGTAACCTATAGATTGGTCACTGACTTGACTATTCATTAGGTCAACTATAGTACATTCAGTGATATTGTTACCACCTTCTGAAATTAATTGAAGGTCAATTTGGTTTGAATAGACTGGAAATCTTGATCCTATGGAATCAATGGTATACTTTTGAATTGGTTTGAATGAAGTCAAGACATTAATTCCGTTTCCACTCCTATCTGAGAGTAAAGGTATTGAAACTGTTGGTAAGTTATATAGTGTAAAATAGTTAAGCCAAAATGCTGCATTTATCCAGCTCTCTGGTTCCACACCAAAGACTGTAATTGTCCGATTGTAATTAGTTCCCCCTCCAAAATAATAGGCGCTCCAGTATTGAACATAGCCAGTTGTTATCAACATTGGACTTACATGAATAACTCCCTCTATTGCTGCAATATCTTCAACTAGATCGGTTGTAACATTAGTGAGAGCGGGATTGATATCTATTGCGATATCTGCTCCTGTTTGAAACATGAAGATTTCCTTCATGTGTGTATTTCCCGTAGTTGCTGATATCGAGGCAAAGAGTCCTGCGGTGAAAACCATGGCAATGAACATGGTGCCCATTGTTTCAGATTTCTTGAAGAGCTTAATAGTTCTTGACATAAGTTGAGAACCGACAACCAACGAAGGACGTCTTATTCTTCCTAATACATGTCCTTTGACCGAAGCTGTAGGTCTTGAGAGGAGTCTTGTGAAGGAAAACAAGAATATTCCAAGTAATGGAATTATTATTCCTGCAAATGCGATTGAACCAAAGGTAGTAAGTCCTGAATAAGCCAGCATTGTCATCATCGGGATGAGTAACCAGCCGGAGATACCAATAGCAATTAGATCAATTGTAGATGTTCCCATTTTCTCTGAATCTGTGAGGATTTCACGTTTAATTGTACTATGGGCTTCACTAGCAGTCATTAATAGTGCCTTGACTGCGGATGGCAGTGCCACGATGATACCAATTGTAAATGAAAACAAAAATACGGCAAGAACTGCGAATGGCTGAAGAAGAATAGTGAATCCACTGATTGACGCTAAATTAAAAACCATCAATTCTCTTACTGTACCAGATAACAGTGCCGCTAATGTTCCTGTGATTATTGCTCCTAGACTACCAATAATTCCTGTGGCTAGAGCATTACTGAGTACCCAGCTTGCAGCTTGGAACCCTGATGCTCCACGCGTTTTGAGCGTACCAACATCTTTTCTTTGAGCATCTGATAATAACCTGGAGTTATATTGAATCAACATTGCACCCATAATTATTGATGGAATCGAAAAAGCCAGAGCAATTGCTCTCATACTAATCGACCAACTTGAGAATTCATTTACTGCTTCTAAGAGTTCGAAATTACTTGAATCAACAAAAACAAGTGGGAGATTATCTTGCTCAATTCTTCGTTTCACATTGAGCAATGAATCCACGACTGTAACAGCATCGGATTTGGCAATTATTGCATGATCAAACTTCACCCAGATTTTATCTTCCATCCCATAATACGATTCATGACCCAGGATACTGAAGGTTGATGCAATTGCTTCAGGGGTCGATATCATTCTGAGGTAGGTGACTTCTGGTTGTCCCCACCTAGCTTGATACATATAGATGTGTGATATAAAAGTACCAACAATTGTGAAAGTTCTCTCTATTTCGACCTCCTGCCAAGAACCATTGACATTTGCATAGACAGATACTTGTATAGTGTAATTCCCACCTATTATTAGTCCTTGATTAACCAAAAATGATTCCTCAATCAAACATGAACTGTTATCGTAATCAAGGCTTAGAGGATCTACATCTATTGCATCTGAAAAACTAGCAAAGGCTGTCTTATTAACGCCAAGGAACCCCATCCATGTTTCACTATAATCGATTTCATTGAACACATAGACATTTGCAAATGTGACATGTTCTGTAGCTGTCACAAAATCCTGTTCCGCTACATTCTCTCTCACATCCTCTATAGTGATATTGCTCTGACCATAGAATGGTGTGGCGAAGGATACTTGCATATCAATTGGCACATCAGCAGTCATATCTGCCAAAACAAATGGCGCCGCTGAATCCATATAGATTAAGATACCTCCAAGCACCCCACTAGAGAGGGAGAATATCAAAAGAGTCGTCAATACTTCTGGTGCACTAGATGATAGTCGGGAAAATAGAAACATCTAGAAATCGCCTCCATAAGGTCCTGCTTCTGCCCATGCTGTATTCAGTGTAGATGCTAGATTGATTCTAGAGCTCAATGCTGCAATTACTAATATGAATATAGATACACTCGCGATAAAGAATCCTAGAACCAAAATGATTGTGTACCATGGAATCACTGGGAATACACTAATTGGATACACTTCATACCAACTTGAAGATGAGATTCCAGCTGAAACAATTGATGTACTAAGAAATAGAGGAGAATACCCAAGTAATAAGAATAGACTGAATAACAACAGAACCAACATCTCTGCAGCTTGTGATTTTATGATGGTAAATCGTGAGGCTCCTATCGACCTTAACAAGGCTATCTCTCTTCTCCGTGACCTGACTCCTTCAACTGCATATATAATGAAAGCACCAACAATTGTTCCTACTGTTAGTACCGTGAGCATTGTATCAAGGGATCGTTCCATTTTGTATTGGGTATTTCCTACATAGGCATCTACACGTAAACTCACGCAATCCCAATTTTCATCAACGATAGCTGTGAGAGCCCCGGAGGCAATAACATCCTCTGCAACAATCGTACCATTTGAACCCATTTTCAAGCCGACACAATAATAATTTGATGTTTCTGTAATTAAGTTCAACTTAGTTCTTAGAAATTCTCTGTTCACTAATACTGCTGATCCTCCAACTATATAGCTATAGTACCACCAACTAATCTCAGGCATTTCAGGTAAAGCATCAACTATGCCAATTATTCTAAAGATGATTGTTTCCTCTTCACTGTTCAAGGTTGTTGCTCGAAGAATATCACCCTCGACTAAATCAAATGAATTCGCAATATTACGGGTTATTATTGCTCCATCAGTAGTGGAGTCAAGTTCCTCAATCATCTCACCGATATCTGATTCATTCAATCGATTCCCGAAATAATCATACCCTATAGTTACATATTCGCTTGGATTCACACCCATGAAACGATATGCTCCACCATAATCTGCAGACAGAAACAATGTCAATTGAGACACAAGAGTTCCCGATTCAACTAGCTCATGACTAGTTACATTATTAATGAAATCTTCCCACAATAAATAGTTAAACTCATCTAGCGCGAATGTCAGATCTGAGCCAATGTCCAATCTAGCTTGGTTTTGAGCAGTAATAGGTAATGATGCGTCAACAATTGCACTATTCCAACTAAGACAAATGGCTAGAACCAAAACCATTGCAGCAGCTCCAGCTGATGAAGCTTCTTTACCAATCCTTCTAATTCCAACTGATGAGGGTATCTCTCCTACGATTCTTTTCATGATTCTACTCAAGAAATTAGCTCCATGTTTGAGAGCTTTTATTGAAAGACTTGCTACTCCAAGAAATAGTGGAAGTGGAATGATTGGCATCAAAATGTTTAGTAGAGGATTGCTTGTTATGGCTGTACCTCCTGACAAAAGAGCTAGAAGTAATAGACCTGAGAGAAGGACAATTAGAACATCCCATTTGATTAATCCCAGACCTCTAGAAATCTTTGCAATCCTTCCTCTTTGCTCCTCAACATTCTTTTTTGTTGAATAGATTGCACGATAACCACCCAATGTTAACATCGGTAAAGCGATAGATACTATTGCAGTAATTATCAATGACTCAAGACTAATAAGAATTGGTTCTGAAATGACAAGTGTAGGATTGAAAGTAAAATATCCGATTGCAGAGATAGCAACTCTACTTAGAAGCAGTCCTACTGGAATTCCAACAAAGCATGATATTATTGATAGCACTAGAATCTCTCTGGTGACTATTCTCTCTAGATCTCCTGGTGCAGCACCTCTCGAGAGTAAAATACTCTCCTCATATCTTCGTTCATTGACATTATATCGAATTGATAAGAATGTTACAAGTACTACTAGAAGGAGAACACTTGTTGACCTAAGCATCTCACCAATTCGTAGGCTCTGGACCCAATAGATATAACTCGAT
>SDOA01000142.1 GCA_004524595.1 Candidatus Thorarchaeota archaeon
ATGTCAGCTATTGTCGGTGTAACAATATCAGCAAAGACTGCCAGAGTCATCACGACAATTAATAGGTTCAATAACAGGAACACAAAGAAGCCGATTATTGTCATTCCAGATTTCTTTAGTTGCCATGCCAATTCTGCCCCAATTAACACTATTGCACCACCTACCAGCCACATAAGAATAAATGGTGTCAAGACTGCATAAGTGGGTAGAAGTGTGAAGTAGGGGACGGAAAGGAAAAGTAGCACAGAGAACAAAATTACAAGTGAACCATATATAGCGCCGAGTACTTTCGCGATTTCAACAGGATTCGTACTTTCCTTTTGTGACATCAAATCTCCTCATTACTATAATACATTTAATATCATATAACATATTCGACATTCGTCTTAAGTATTCTAGAACACAGTGTTCTCGAAAAACAGCACTAGAATAGTAGATTTATTGAAACACGTGTTTTTGGAGTTCAAGCCTCTGTTTCTCATTCAAATCATCATATCCTTCAAGCATATTCAAATCCATTCCTTGAAGAATGCGAATCATACAATTCAGATGATGCCACCGATAACTGACATGCCCATCATAGATAGAAGGCTCACCCAAACGAAGTTCGCCTTTAGCAATAAGACCATCACAAGTACGACAGGATGCCCTTCCAGACTTTGCTGCCTCAATCTTCCATCTTTCATCTGCAGCCTGATCTTGTTCTTCTTTGAAATCATCAAGGCCATCGAGGAAATCTTCGACATCACCCTTCACTAGTTCAGGAGTCAAGCGTATAATAAACGAGTCGTATTCAGAAGGAGAATAATCAAAGTCTACACTACTATTTGCATATCTCCTCTTGATCTTAGTGTTTGGAGGATACATCTTCTTGGTACGCATGTAGTTAAGTATCTGGTTTGCTAAAATCTTACTCACCTCTTTTTTATCCATCTCTTGAACCCCATCCTCATACGCAACTCCATAGGAAGTAGCAATGATCTGCTGACCGCTATCTAAGACTTCCCTCTTTTTTGTGTAGAGAACAGAACCGACTCGAACGGATTTCTTAATGCGAGGTGTTCTAAACGTATCAGGATTAATCCAATATCCCCAATCTGATGAGTATTCTATCCATTCAGACATACTATAGCCCTCAGATATAATGTGCTTATACCTATAAGAAATGCACCAAAATAAATTAGTAGGTCGATATGTCGGAATGAAATTTTCAGTGTGCAAACGATAAGATTAGCGGATCTTATTTGCCTTCATTAATTTGACCTTTTCTTCTACATCACTACGTTCTTTGTTTAGATTATTAGTTTCAACAATCAATTTCAATAATGAAGTGGCATACTGTGTCTCCTTAACATGTCCTTTTCTCAAATCTTCTTCAAGTTGAACACGTTTTGTTCGAAGCTCGTCTAAGGCTTTACCAAGAGAACGGTATCGAATCTCCATAAAAGTCAGCGATGATGCCGAATTGAGTGTACCTCCCAACTTATCCCATACAGAACTATTGGATGTCATAATGGGACTTCGTTCCTTACTCACCTTTTTAGACTCCTATATCAATATATGATTGCTATAGTAATGAGTATATTATAATATAAAATAATCGGTAATGATATATAATGATATTTTATATACTCTTGAGGTATAAATAATACAGAATATTGTCATCGTAATCTTCTAAAGCCAGTTTGAATATCTAAAAATACATTGAGTCGATTATGGGCATAAAGTGGAAAATGGAGTTGTTACAAAAATGGGGGATTCCTCAGGGATTCTAACGAAATTTAAATCAGCAGTAAAGATATTGATTGGTATTCCCCGAAGAATTACTGAACCGTCAATGGCAATCAGTGATGAAGTCACTCGAAGGAAAGCTAGATTCCTATCTCTCTCATTATTGGTATCCACAGGAGTCTTCCCAATCTTACAGATTACAAGTGAAGTCACTAGTGGAATTCCGATTTATTCAGGATTGTCATTCTTTTTAGCAGGGTTGTATCTTCTAAGTCGAACAGAGTATGTACGATTGACCTCAGTCATAACAATAGCTATAGCAGCATTACTTCCGTTCGCAATTCTATTACTTCATCCTATTTGGACTCTAGCTCAGCTAGGTTTACAATTGTTGCCATGGCCCATTCTTGCAGCTCTACTTGGAAGTCAGCTTCTAAGAACAAAAGAAGAGGCCATTCTTGTAATTCTAATGACCACTGGACTCACACTGCTTGCGTATGTTCATCCTGGAATTGTATTTTACGATGCGATAAAGCTTATTGGAGTTGCTTTTGCAGTCGAAACTCTATTGTGGTTTACATGTTGGACAGGAGAATATTACTCAACCAAACTTGAACAGGCTAACACTACCCTCGATATGAGACGCAGAGAACTTGAGATCTACACGAGTCTACTTCGACATGACCTAAGTAATGACATTCAGATGATACTTGGAGGTCTAGAACTTGCCCAGATGACCAGTGATGATGCAAATAGACAATCTTCATTCCTAGAATCAACATTAGCGGCAGCTGAGAGAATGAGGAGTCTGATTCATGTCTTCTCACTCTCTGAGGAAGACCTCGAAAATGATTTTCTCTCAATCTTGAGATCAATTTGCAACCGCGCAGAACTTGCATTTAAGGGAATGAGTATTCAAGTCAATGCAACTGAAGAGGTTGAGAAAAATCCTCTCTATTACGGAAGGCTGACTGCACTAGCATTCGAAAATCTTCTCAGAAACACTGCTCAGCATGGAGGCGAAAACCCAAACATCAAAATTGATATGCAAATTGAACATCAATCCCTCATCATTCATTTTGAGGATGATGGACCGGGTATTTCTCCGCAGATACGTGAGCAATTATTTGGACGAGGTGTATCAACTAGTACAAAGGGACGAGGTCTTGGATTATATCTGACCAAGATGATTATTGAATCCGAAGGGGGTTCAATTCGCTTGATTGATCCAACAGATAAAGGATGCCACTTTCAAATCACTTTACCATTGAAGGTCTAGTGCAGATTAATGGAAAACGAAATCTCAAGACCAGTGACTCAAGAAATAAATGCACCTGCGTACACGAAAAACCTAGATGATTACTGTGATAGAACTTCAGACATTGATTACGGAGGTAAGCATCTTCAGAGATGGTGCACGAGTGACACGAGTTGGGAAGACACATCTTCCCAAAGGGTCTCATAAAGTCAGCATTAAAGGGATAACAGACTATGCTCATTCAGACAGCTTCAGAGTCAAAGGTCGTGGACCTGCAAAATTATCGAGTATTGATGTCCATACAATAGCAGAAGTCTTTGAACCATCAGATGATACAAAGCCCCTGCACAATGAATTAAAGGAATTAAAGAAGAAACAGGAAGAGATTCAGGATAACATCGACTTTCATAATAGTCGTTTGATAAATCTGCAAAATATGGTTTCTGAATTTTCCAACTATTTTGGTCAGATTTATGCTGCAAATGAAGGAGAGATCAAACAGCTCACTGAGATGGATAAGAATTCATCGAAGATGACTCTTGATACTAGAGAGAGAATCAGAAAACTGGAAGATGAGTTAGAGCAGATCAACAAGGAAATTGAAGCTCTTAGGACCAATATCAACAGAATAAGTTCTGAACGAAGAACAGAAACAACCTATACGGTAGAAATTTCATTGGATGTATCAGAGGACTCAGATATTGAATTAGACATAACATATCAGACTAGTAATGCCAGCTGGGTCCCTACATATGATATAGACCTACTTCCAGGAAAAGCAAAATTACGAAGAATGGCATTGCTCTACAATCGTACAAAGGAAGATTGGAAGAAGGTCAAACTCGTTGTTTCAACAGCGACAGCCAGACCAGTTGATGCTATTGAGGCGACTCCATATTATGTTGGTGTCTACGATCCTGCAATGGAGAGAGAACGGGCATCAAAGAGAATGATGAAAATGGATAGGGCTAAACCAGAAATGGCGCCTAAGGCTGCTATGTCAATGGCACCTCCATCGCCACCTCCTGAGATTGAGGAGGAATTTGCTGATGCGAGTGAGACCGTATCAGGAATAGCAATCTACGAGATACCAAAACCTGCTACAATACCTTCTGATAATGAGAAACATCCTGTAACATTGACTGAAGAGGACCTTGACTCTGATACAGTTCATTATTGGTATACTGAAGGTATGGCAGAAGTCGTAGCACAGGATAAAGTTACTAATAGCGACAATGTCATTCTTTCAGGAAAAGCTAAAGTTTACGCTGAAGGGGATTATATCGGCGAAACCTCACTATCGCAAATCTCACCAAGAGAATCTTTCAAGATTGGCACACGAGTAGCATATGATGTGAAAGCAGAGAAGAAACTAGTAGATCGAGAGGTAGAGAAAGCTGGTGTCATGAAAGGGAAACTTAAGCGATACTACAAATACCGCCTTGAAATACAGAATTTTTCGAAGCAGACCATTGAACTGGATATCTTTGATAGAATACCCCATAGCTTAAGCACACAGATAGAGGTTAAAGCGGAATGGGAAAAACTTGCAGTAAAGAAACAGAACCTCGGAATAATTGAGTGGCATAAAACAATCCAGCCTAATCAAAAAGAGACAATCGCATATGAATACGAAGTGTTTTGGGAAAAAGGAGTAATAATAACTCCTCCATTGCCATAGGAGGTTATTAGAATGAAAGACATAGAATCAAAAATTACTGATGTTACAATCTTCCGTGATGGAGCAAGAGTAAGAAGACTGGGAAAGACCGAGCTCGGAGTTGGCGAACAACTTGTTCGAATTAGTGGAATAACTGAGTATGCTCAACACGATAGCTTTAGAGTAAAGGGTCGAGGAAAGGCAAACCTCCGTGGTATTGATGTTAAGAAGACAACAAAGACCTATGAGCCTGAAGGTGACCTAAAACTTGAATTTGAAAAATTAAAACAGTTTGAAAAAGAAAGACGTTCAATTCAAGATCAGATAGAACTCCAGCAACAGAGAATCGCTCATCTGAATACAATCATGTCACAATTTAGTTCAGAATTTGGGAAATGGTTCAGTGCTGGAGAAACAGGTATGGAAAATCTAACAAAGATGGATAAGGCTAACCAAGAGTTGATAACTGAAGCCACGAAGAAGCTTCGAGATCTGACGAGAGAGATTGAAAGAATTGATGCAGAAATCTCTGCATTACGAACAAATATTCAACAAATACAAGGAGAAAGAAGAACAGAGACCTTTACAGAGGTCTATATCACTCTTGATGTCAGGGAAAGTACAACTATCGAATTGGAGATCACATACCAGCTGTCCGCTGCGAATTGGCACCCAACTTATGATGTCGATATTGGTGATGGTAGTACTTCGTTAAAACGAATTGCAATCATTTACAACAATACTTTGGAAGACTGGGAAGACATCAATCTAATTGTTTCGACTGCTTCAGCTAGACCTGTAGAAGCTATTCAACCTACACCATATTACATTGATACACCTAAGCCAGTATCTCGTTCTGTAAGTTATGGTGCCTCAGGCGGTGGAGCGGATTTCAAAGCATATGAGAGCGTTGAAGAGAGCGAAGGATTGATTGATGATCTCTCAGTAATGCAAGAAATTCAGCCAGAAATGATTCAAGAATATGCAATATCTTCAGAAGGATTGGGTGGGATCACAATTTACGAAGTACCAGGAAAGGTCACTATTGCTTCTGAGAATGGTCCTCATCCAATCACGCTCACTTTGGATGATTTTGAATCACGAAGGTCGCATTACTGGAATGCCTCAGCGATGACTGAAGTAGTAGCACAGGATGAAATCACTAATGGTGATTCAATCATTCTCCCTGGAGATGTTAAGGTCTATGCCGCAGGTGATTATATTGGGGAAACACAAATCGGTTCGATTGCTCCAAGAGAGAAATTTAGGCTTGGAACACGAGCATCCTACGATGTAAAGGCTGAAAAGAAGCTTGCGGAAAAGGATACTGAGAAAGCAGGATTCACAAAAGGGAAGCAGAAACGTGGGTATAAGTATGAACTCGAGATCAAGAACTTCTCTAAGAAGGAAATTGAGATACGAATTGTCGACAGAATCCCATACAGTAACTCTGAAAGGATAACCATCAACCTCAGTGCACCAACTCTTCAATACAAGAGATATGAATTAGGAATCATCAATTGGGAGGCAACAATAGATTCAAACAAAGAACTGAAAATAGAATACTCTTATGAAGTTGAATGGGAGAAGGACCTGATAATCAGACCTCCTCTTCCATAATCAGGTTGCTTTGGATGAACGGGTCACTCAGACTACCAGTGACTCATCTCATCCATTATTGCAACGATTCGATGCTGTGCTTTACGAAAATTCTCAACTGAGATGCTCTCATTAGGTGAATGCGCCTTTCCAAGGTGATCACCACAACCAATGGACACCATGGGTACAAATTCGTTGAAGAGATATAGAGGTCCTGAGCCAGGACTGGTTGGGTGAATAACAAGGTCACCAAATACTCGTCTATTTGCTGCCTCAACTATCTTTACGAATGGATGATCAATAAGTGTCTTAGCCGCAGGATAGCCTTCGAAATAGGTAATTTCAATGTCCAAAAACCCATGAGTATCCAAATGACGCCTGAGTTTCCTATGAATATCATCAGGATGCATTCCTTCTACTAGGCGAAAATCAATCTTTACAGAAGCCTTCGCAGGTAGAACTGTCATAGAGCCTTTGCCTTGATAACCTGATGTGATCCCACAAATATTGCAGCTTGGATCTCCATAATATGCTTTCTTCAACTCCATACCTGCAAGTCCATTGAGATACTCATCTATTGCATAGACTTCTTTCATTTCTTCTTCATGCAGATCTACCTTCTCAATAGCCTCTAACTCAGAAGTAGTAAGTGGTTTGATATTTTCATAGAATCCATCAATTAGGATGCGGTTGTTTGCATCACGAAACGTATTGAGTGCCCATATTAATCGATAAGCAGCCGATGGGAGCACACAGGCAAGACTAGAGTGGACATTTCTAGATAATCGCTCGGTTTCAAGTTCAACAAAGAAGATACCTTTGAGACCTAACCAAGCCTCTTGAATCCCATCTATACCAGCCCCTCCAAATTCCCAGATCCCACCATCAGCAGTTATGAAGTCCTTATTCTTTTCGATATATTCAGGAAGATGAAGACTGCCAATCTCCTCTTCTCCTTCGATTACGAATTTGACGTTTACAGGAAGGTCAGTCTCAGTCTCTTTGAATGCCTTAAGAACTGCAATCCGAGATGTTGTGTCACCTTTATTATCAGCCACACCTCTACCCCAAAGACGACCCTCACGGATTTCTGGTTCGAACGGAGGTGAATCCCAAAGCTCAAATGGCTCAGCTGGTTGAACATCATAATGATCGTAGAATAACAATGTCCGCTTTGCATTTACATTCAACGAACCAGTCACTACAGGAGCTCCAGAGGTTTCATGTATCTCTGTTTCTAGTCCTGCATCAACAAGCATCTTTTCAACAAGATTTGCAGTTTCTCGTATGCCCTCCCCTTTAGCAGCAACAGTTGGAATTCGAACAAGTTTCTTCAATGCTTCGATTGCATGGTCTAGATTACTGTCAATGAAGTCTATAACATCTTCATTCATTTACTGCACCGAAAGAGGACATTCAGAACTCCGTGATATATCCTCTCCTTTTCAGGTAATTTACGATAATGAGCAAATCATTAAAGAGAATATTCAATATCTACCCAGAGGGGACTTTAAAGGCAAGGATGGAATTCTTGTGAATGAGAAAAGATCAATGAGATGGAATTATGACGATTTGGAAAGATTTCTACGAGGGCAGATAAAGACTGAGGGCATTCTTAAAAAAAGACCACTTGAAACTCTAGAGAAATACAAGACATTAAAACGGCCATTTAGAGCGGTCATTACTCGAAGCACTGGAATTTCTGTAGACTATCAAAAAGAATCTCGTTCATTCATTGATGAGGAACTCATTACAATTGTGGAAGATCCTGATCAGAGAATGCTGCTCTGGAGACCTAATTATGCTAATCTGAACATTACTAATCAAGACGAACTTGTAATTGATGAACAATCGCAGTCTGATATACAAGAGATTCAAAGAATGATTGATGATATTTTAGAACTTAGATGGTCGATTCAATTACTGGATGATGAGATGAGACCTAGACTCAAACGGATACAAGCAGACCCCTTGTCAACAATCGCATTCATTCTACCTCGAGCTCCAAGAAGCCGTAAACATGAAAAGGAGCTTTTAGACCAGACAAGAGAATCTCACGCACATATTCTTGCATCATCACTTGTAACCAATACAACACTGAAAGATATTATAACATCTGCAGAAATCGGAAATCGCGTTTTTATTGATACAGTGGTTGCAACCTATAGAGCTATGGATGATTCTCTAAGAATTTTGGTACTGGAATTCCCAACAGATTGCACGTTTCTTGAAGCAGTGAAGAATGGACGCGCCTTGACAAGATTGTGCACAATCAACTCCCATTGTAGGCAAAGAGTTGAAAATGCTTAACTGATACATTCTATTATTATAATCAATATATTAGTTAATCTATCAACGGCTTGTCGCGTAGTTCGAAAGTCTTAAAGAGGTAGTTGGTCTCAATTTTGGTTGGAAAGTAGAAACTCTTCTTTCCCTAGATGGAGGATAGAGAATTGCTATCAAAACGTAAAATTACTTACGCCATCATAGCGATGTTCTTGTTCTTCCCAGCAATCGGTATGCCAACAGCCGCTCAAGAAGAGCCCGAGATGCTCTTTGTAATGGCTTATGGCTCAGACATTGGAGAACTTAATCCACTTGTCTGGCGAAGTGAGCGTTCTCACTGGTACTGTATGCTGGTGTATGATACATTACTCAGCTATGATGACGATATGGAACTTATTCCATGGCTTGCCGAGAGTTATGTCGTGTCAAGCAATGGTCTACAAATCAACTTCACAGTCCGTGAAGGTGCAAAATGGCATGACGGCGAAAATCTCACAGCAGATGATGTCGCATTCACATTCGAGTACATCAGAGACGGTCCAGCAGACCTCAACTGGTGGACTATGCTTCAGAACTTGACATCTGCAACTGCATATGACAATGTTGTTGTTTGTGAGTTTAATCAGCTGTTCTCATTCGCACTCCACAATCTTGGAGAGATCTATATTCTTCCAGAACAC
>SDOA01000041.1 GCA_004524595.1 Candidatus Thorarchaeota archaeon
ATGTACTATCTCATTGCTGCACTCAATGTTGAGAAAGATCCCAAGCTGGCTGACGCCATGATGACAGTGGTTGTTTCAAAGCGCGACTCTATAGAAGATGCGAGTTCTCCATCCGGTCTCAAGCTTGGTCGAAGTGCATCATATTATATTGGACAATTTCAAGGCAACAAGAACATCGCTCGGTCATATGTAGGTGGAACGAACACAAACAACTACAAGATTGACAATAAAGCACTCACTATGACAGTTGTCAGCAAGCAGGACCAGTCGAAAGGAGTGAAGATATTCATTCAGAGTGGTGGAAAGGATATGGCTACTCCAGTCACACTGGCGAAGAACAATGAGGGACAGTGGAAACTTACGAACTACAGTTCCATCTGTACTGGAGTCAAAAAGACTGTTCAAGAAGAAGGAGATTTCTAATCACTTTGATTTTACTATTGAACTGACAATATATTGTATCAAATACGAATACCTGAGCCGTGCTCCGATCAAAATGAGCACGGTCTGATTTTCTTCATTTTCGTTGGAGATTTTATACCATCATAAGATACCTCGTGGTATGGAAGTAGATGTGGATTATCGAGATCTACGATACATTGTGTATGATACAAGACACCCTCCCGAAAAAGATGCTATCTATACTGCTGCCATCGGTCTCGCTGACGAGATAATGGATGCAATCGGTCGATTAGAACGCTCGGGAACAATCGAAACCGTGACTCTCTTCATCACTCATAATGGGGCTCAACTACACATATTGACTCGCTCTTTTGACAATGTTCCAATTGACAAGATGTTTGCCAGCTCACTCAAGAGGTCCTCATTCGAATCAGATTCGGGATATATCCAGACATATGTTATTCCATTGCTTGATTCTGAATCCCTATGATTACCTATCTCTCAATATTATAAAAAAGATAGACTTCTTATGGGATTTCTCTTCTTCTAATTGCACATCTTATAGGTGATAAAACACATGAAGCTCAAACTGTTTGAAATGGAAAGAATGCAATCTGAATATGAACATCATGTAAAATTCAATCTTAGTGAGAGTGGTGTTGAACCTCTTAAGATCAGCGAATTGCTTGATACCCCTGAATTACGACAACAACTCCTTGACATGCAACTGAGTTACCCTCAGACGAATGGTACAAACTCCCTTCGTCAGACCATTGCACAATATTATGAAGGAACAACTGCTGAGCAGATTCTAGCGACGAATGGTGGCGCAGAAGCAAATTTCCTTACTGCTTGGTGGACATATCTTGAGAATCCAGACAAACGAGAGTTCGTCTTTATGGTTCCTAATTATATGCAGTTGGGTGGAATCTGGAAAAACCTAGGAGGCAATGTCAAAAATTTCAACCTCATAATGAAAGGAAAGGAATGGATTCCTGACATTGAACAACTGAAGACCATAGTGTCAAAAAACACTTCCGCCATTGCTATCTGTAATCCAAACAATCCGACAGGTGCAATCATTAACAAGACACATCTCAAGGCTATCGCTGAAATTGCAGATGATTGTGATGCGTGGCTGATTTCAGATGAGATATACAGAGGGGCTGAGATTAAAGAAGAGAAATCTCCCTCATTCCATGGACTATATAATAAGACAATCATTACATCGAGTCTGTCAAAAGCCTACGGGCTACCTGGCCTCAGAATAGGCTGGGCGGTCTGTCCTAGCAAAGATGTGGCTACTGAGCTCTGGACGTATTCTGATTACACCAGTATCAGTCCATCAAAGACGAGTGATTGGTTGGCGACTCTTGCTCTCCATCCAAAGGTACAAGCTATGATTGAGAAACGTACGAAGCGAGTGATTCGCGAAAATTGGGCTGTTATGAAAAACTGGTTGGATTCGCATACTGATGTGTTCGAATATGTACCTCCCTCAGCAGCAGCAATCTGTTTTATCAGACAGAATACAGACATGACCTCTCTTGAATTCGTTAATCGGTTGATGAAAGAAAAGAGTGTCCTCATCTCGCCAGGCGAGCATTTCGAAGTACCCGGATATCTGCGCATTGGATTTGGGTCCAAGAAAGAGTTTCTTGAACATGCATTGGAACAAATCTCTGAATTCCTCAATGCGATTCGGTGATTCTCTGTTCTTGCTCAGTTATTCATTTGAGCTACCGATTTAAAGAAAAATCTGCAATTTGAGCACTTGGAAAAATGTTCTGAATTGAATGAAGGTCTTATGTATATAATTGAAACTGTATACTGCTCATTTAACGTTTTAAAAGTAATAGAAATATCATAATTGATGAATAAATATCCATAGAGCTCTTCTAACGCTTTCGAAATGTCTTTTTTCATTTGTGGCCATATATTTCTTGCAGGCAGGATCTAACTGAGCTGCTGCAGGATGCAAGATGATATTGAAAGATGGAAAAGATAGCAAAAAACACCCAGCAAGGATTAAGCGTCCTCAAGCTCTTTTTGAGGAGAATGTGACGCAAATTGAATTTACGAGAATCTACTATGATGGACCATGAATAGAATTTACTAGTCCAAGGTGACACCAATGGTTGGGTCTGAAGTAGAAGAACAGAATATTTTGAGCCACTTTCAAGCGGCTATGCTGATGGTCACAAGAGAGTATAACAACGATAGAATTGCTCCGAATAATGAACACAGCTTTCCTCCTGAATTCGCATGTCTACGATTAATGATGCTTGAACCTCAGAATCCTACAATGTGGAATTCTATGGCGCTGGTTTATATAATGACAGGAAGGATTGATGATGCTCTCGATGCAATTGAGAGGTCTCTTGATCTTGATACAGGGAATTCTTGGACCTGGTCAATCTGGGGTGACATTTTGGATATACTAGACAATCATATTGAATCCGAACGGGCATACCGAATGGCACTCGAATTAGGTTCAGAAGATCCACATATCTTACGACAACTTGTTCGTTTATATATCAGACGAGGTAACCTGCCGGACGCGCTCAGAATTCTTGAAGAACTCATCCACTTTTTTCCAAGCGACCAGTATCTTTGGGACCAGTATACTGACTTTCTTCAATCGATAGTTTGATGCTCTATATTCCAGAGGAATCGAATTCAAAAAAACTAACACATCCGAATCGTTAAATTGGAAGAATTGTCAATTACTCTGGTGATTCTGCTTGTCAAACCTTAGAAGAATAGCCATTGCAACTATTGTTGGTGCACTGCTAGGAGTGCTTTGCATCATTGGAGTAGGAAGTAGAATAGATGGAGGATATACCAATACGATCTATTTACTTGCTGTCTGGTACAACCGAGTGATTATGGGTCTCATGATTGGATTCGCTGGTAATGTAACAATAATCCATAGTGAGAAAGAGAAGAACTATATCAATACGATTGTGAGAGGGCTTATCCTAGGTCTCATTGTTTCGTCAGCAACATTGCTACTGTCGGAGAGCATCTTTGACCTCATGGGTTGGTTTGCTGGAATCATCTACGGTCCAATAATTGATGTTGTGGCTACTACTACTGAGAAATAGTTACTGGTTAATAATGTCATATCTGATGAAATCCTTCCCATCTGACTCATTAGATTTCTAAATAGTTTTCCGAAATTTATTAATTGGGATGTGGTTAACATTGATTACAATTATTTCTTCTATAATAGTTTCAATACTACTTGAGAGACTTTCCACACTCTGGGCAGAATTTAGAGTTCTCACTGATTTCAGCTTTACATTCAGGACATCTTCCAGCGAGTGCTGTGTATAACGGTTCAAGTTTTTCACGAACACCTTCCTTTAGGAGCTGTCTAGTCCAGAGATCATCAATCCCTCTCTTGAAGATTTTAACACTTTCAGGATTTTTCAACACATTACCAGTATCACATGCATCTTTAAAAGAAGTCTTGAAAGATGCACTATCTTTGAGTTGGTCACTCACAAGTCTCTTGAGGAATTTTTCTAGTTTTTGATCCATTGGTTGGTGATTGTACGGAAGAGCTATCCTATCTTCAGGTACTAACACTGGAGCAAAAATTACAGGATTTCCTGTGGTGTATGTTGCAACCCAAGTCTTGAAGTGAATCAAAGTCAAAGGAGCTAATCCCTTGATTGATTCGTTCTCGAGAGTAAGTCTTTGCACTCGTTGCAGTTCGTAAGTAAGGCCCTCAACTCTCTTCTCCACCATTCCGTCCATGCTCTCAACAGCTGTCTGAACTTTGCTCTTTATAGTCTTGAACTCTCTCTCTTTTACATCTCGCTCTTCTCTCATTTCTTCGAGCTGCTGCTGAATCTCGCGTATCTGCGCATTAATTGATTCTTCTTCTTCTCTAATATCTCGAGCTAGTTTTGCATCTAGATCCCCTGCACTAAGGGTAGCAGCCTTAGCTAGTTCATTGATTGAATCAACGACCTCAACATATGTTGGAACTGTATCTGTCAAGACATCTGCCAGCGACTGATATTTTTGAATAGCATCCTCAAGCTCAATATCGATTAGACCTTCTCTTGATGTCTTGATATCATCAAGGATTCTAATGAAGAACCGCTCAAGCTCAACTGTATCTCTAGCGAATTGGGCTAAGAGAGCTCTTCTATCTTTCTGGTGTTTCTCTTTCAGTCTGTATGATTTATCTGACATTCTTATCTGCAACTTCTCAATACGAAGCGCAGAGGACTCTTCCTGTGTTTTCAAACGTTTATCCCAACGAGTCATCTCAGATGAAATCACATTTTCCATAACTTTCAACTGGTCCGTCAGACGTTCTTTAGTTATCTTCTGAAGTTGTTCCATCGTAGCTAGGCGTTGTCGAGCTCCGGCTAGTACTTCTTGGAAATTCTGGCTTATTGTTAGCGCCAGTTGAGATTCGATTTTCAAATCAAGATTATTCATCTTTGCATTTGGATCGACTTCATCGAATTCCTGACCATGTATTACGAACAGCTCTGGTTCCTGAATATTTCTAAGTTGATGCATTTTTGGTTCAATCGTCTTGAGCAAAGGAAGTGCCTTATCAACACCCGCTGGGATGTTTTAAAATTTTGTAATCTCAGTATTTAGTATTCGTCGTACTGGACCTGCGGCCGTATCTTCGCTTAGTTCTATGCCAACAGAAGACTCACCGATTGATGAGAGAACGATAGAATTGGTATCTGATACTTGCACAATCCAGAATGGTATTGCAATCTGTGAGAGAAACTTGAGTTTAGCTTTCCCTTTCTGATTTGATTCCGCAAGAATAAAAGCCATAGCAAGAGCTACTTCGTGCGTATCAGTGACAATCTTAGTCTTTGTTTTTTTGAACAGGAAATCTAGAGCAATCTGTCTGACCATTGAACCACCTCAGGATGCTGGCGTACATATTTCTATGGTTAATTATGTTTGTTAGGTTGTCTTATTTCTAAAAAGACAATAGAAAAGTGAGAAAAAATATATATCCCTAAAATTTGAGCATAATCTTGAATCTATAGAGGTTCTTAACAATGGCAGACTACAAAAGCATGCTAACTAGAGCTGGAATTTCCAGTGGTGAAGTATCAATCATTGTTCACAATCTTGAGAAACTTGAGGGCGCGGGTTTTCGTGGCAGACTTGATGATGTTGTGAATAAAGTAATCAAGGATTCATCCTTCAGGTCATCTTTCATGCGTGATTATAGAGTAGCAATGCGCTAGTTCGCTCAAGTATTACTCTCTGTGAAGCGTACTCTTTTTTAGTAGTATGCTTCATTCACCATTCTCTGAATCCAAGGTCTATAGCTATTTCTTCTAGAACATCTCTCTCTGGTACAATATCTGAAAATTTTAGCGGGAATTCTATTGATGGGTCAAAATCAAGACCAACGTCCAGTGTGACTTTGAGGAAGTATGTGATCTTGAAGAGACCCGAAAGAAACGGTAGATGATAGCGCCACTTCTCTCCAATATTGATATCTAGCCATCTGCCAAAATCATCTGAGGCAATAGGATAAATTTTTCTTACTATTGCGGATTTTCTGTTCAAGGTCCTACTTCTGCAGACTGCATCCTCCTCCCGGATTATTTCAAACCTCACCCCACGTACTCTGCTTCTTTCTTTAACCTTAAATTGCACGTTTATACCAGTATCTAATCGCAAGCATTTTTCATCCAATTGAACCTGTAATTCATCATCAGTTATTGTAGAAGGTTCTAGTCCGATAGAATCTTCGATGTATGGAGGCCTATTTTGTAGAACACGGAATTCCTTCTTACACTTAGGGTCTAGAGTCCAATTGACCTCAACAACAGCCTCTAATGTGTATTCTATACGTCCGTAAGTACCTTCATACGTGGGAGATAATTGCTTTGGTAGATCAATTGAGAACGGTATTCGTGTGATTCCTTCAGGAATTGTTTTTCCTTCGCTGACTCGAAATACACGTCCAATAATCGTCTTATCATCTGACACTCTATTTTCACCCGCACTATATTCAGTGTGCTCTTTACCTTTAAGCTTCAAGACAACACGATTACATCCGAATGGTTTGTTCGTCTTTATTTCTACCACTCCAGCAAGTATGTCCCCTGGCAGAAGACGGCGATTCTGAAAATGAATATCAACGATTCTCACTTCATTCTGACCATGTTAGATTTCTCGTAGAAGCAAATAGATTTTCGCCCTCTATCAGGACACCTTTACAAAATGAAACTCTTTCAAAAACACACTGGCATTACAGTATGATAATGGTCAGTCATGTTTAATGACACTCCATTTTTTGAAATAGAATCAATCTTGATACTTGCTTAGCAAAATCACTCCAATGATGCCAAATGCTAATCCGATACTATAGAAGTGAATGTTCATGATGACCTGTCCAAAGATCATTATCCCTCCAAGAATCACTGCAAACATACTTACAGTACCCGTAATCGCATTGAATCGCGAGGCTGGGTTTCTCTGCAATCCTATTGAAATCGTATATATTGCTGCAATTGCTGTAAAGATTCCCATAAGGATGAGGGGCAAGAACGCATTGAAGAATCCCTGAATGATGTCTGTTCCTCCAAATAGTGCAAGAGTAAACCATTGGGTGAACTGCGCAGCCAGTGCTTGAAAGAATGATGTGATTGGTGCCCACAAAATAGCAAGACGACTTGTACCAGCTGCCATTCCTCCAATTCCTATTAGCATAACCACTGAGTAAATGAGGATTCCAGTAAACTCCGAAAACATCATAGGTTCTGTGACTGCTCCAAAAGCTATGAGGACTGGTGTTAGAATCAAGAGTGTGATCCCTATAGCAGCTTGTGCATCGATCTTTTCACCTAATCGTTTACTAGATAGAATGACCAGAGCGATAAGTCCCACATTCATAAGAGGTTGAATCACGACTATTCCCGCTAATTGAGTTGCTAGTAAATAGGTGAGCCCACCAAAGAGTGACATTATCAGACCCATTACCCATCTTGGTTTTGAGAAGAGAAGTCTTGTATGCTTCATCGGATTCTTTGCGTCAATCTCTGCCATCTCAGAAAGTGCTTCCTTCTGTATTATGGGGGCAACATTCCAAAGAAGAGAGGTGACAAGTGCGAGAATGATACCTACGATATCGTTGGATAGACCAAATAGCTGCATAGTGAATCGAGATGGTTGCAAGTGGTTTCCTAATAAGATATCGCGTAGGTCAATTATTGTTGTTCAATTCTTACCTATGATAGTCAGAAGGTTTCATCTAGATTATACTACTGTTGATTTAGCTACCTCTTCTTTCTCAGCTACATAGTGGATGGGTTGGTTGTCCATGATTCTTAGTTCTTGGAATCAATCTTTTCTTTTTCAGATGAACATATACTTCTCTCATATCTCTCTAGTCATGTATCTTTTCACTTGGAAGCAAATAGTCTTTCTCGAATTCATAATTGGTATAAGGCCAATCACGTTACACAATGAAATTTCTGGGAAGAAATAAAAGACTTAGTTTACTTCCCAAGAAACAATGGGTTAGTGAGGAACTTCAGAAATCGAGCTAATGCTAGGTATCAGAAAAATAGGGGGTAATGCACACCCTTCATCCAAACTAATCTTCTCATACGGAGTTGAGTAAATGGATACCAAAATTCTTTCACTTACTGTGTTTTTTGCTCTCTTGATTCTACCAACAACAATAGGTATAACTTCGCCTATTTCTTTGAATGGGGCAGTGTATGAATCGAATATTGAATCAACAGCATACACAGAAGGCATCATCGATCAAATCACAGTAGCAGAAGACATCGGTGTTGTCAATGGAACTTATCAGGACACTAATCTTGATATTTATGATGAACTCTATATTGGAACTGCCTTTGATGGCCCTGATTGGCTTGCTGGTCGTTCATGGTTAAGATTCAATCTGAGTGAAGTTAATTTTCCATTTTACAGGGCAATCATGTACGTCTATATTAGTGGGGAATGGGGAACTACTGATGACGAACCAATAGGTGCTTACTATTGTTCTGATGATTCTTGGGAAGTATCAGTTATAACTTGGAATAATCAACCATCAATCACAGAACAACCTACTGATGTCATTAATTCTCCAGCCAGTCCTGACATGTTCATTACAGATAATTGGTATGGGTGGGATATTACCGAAGATGTCCAGGCAACTGTTTCTGGTGACAAGATTCTCACAGAGGTACTAAAACAGACAGAGGAGGTTGGGACACAGAGTGCGTTCAAATATTCGCTTCGATCATCCTACTATCCATCATATGCTGCATATATTGAATTTTATTACTCTAATCCCTCTACTGATCAGATGTCTGTTGATGGAAAGACAAGTTCTCCTTTGATTGATTATATACAAGATCCTACTCCAACACTTGGTTGGCATATGTCAGAATCCCTCATTGGGGACTATCAGACTGGTTACAATGTCGAAGTCTGGGATAATGAATTCTATAATTCATCTCAGCTCTTTAGTAAATCTACGGAGTCTAAGAGTCTAATTTACGATTCAGGAACTATCAGTGGAGGTAATACGCATCCGTTTGGTATCGACGACGAGATGCGACATCAACTAAAATTTCCAAGTGAACTTTTACCACGTTCTGGTATTATTGACAAGTTATACTTCAATACAACACAGGAATCTGGCACTCTGAACCTTGAAGACTTTGAAATCTCTCTGGTGATGGTTGCAGATACAGACAATCTCACTACAACCTTTGCTAACAATTATGATGGACGCACTCCTACAGTTGTGCTTGCCATGGATAATTATGAAGTGTCATATTCAGACCATACACTCATAATTGATGTGGAAAATACATTCATGGTGAACAATTACCTTAACCTTATCATCGAAATTCGTTTAATGAATAATACTGGTGATCTTACACAACTTCGGAGGGCTATATCAACAGGCCCAGGGAGTGTAGCTGGAGTTTTTGGAACAGGTGCTTATAGTTCAGAAATAGCAAGTTATACTGTTGTTCGAACTTATGACCTCACAATAGGTTTTGTCACAGAAGAAGTATACTCGATTCCTGTTGCTGGACTCAATGCTTTTCCATTTGGCACTACTGTTGGTCACTCTGGTCTCTTTCAGATTAAATACAATCAATCAGTAATTGATAGATCTGGTCACCTTGATAAGATATACTTCCGAGTATCGACTCTGACTGGTAATGTTGTTTTTGAGAACTTCACAGTTTCTGTTGTTGAAACACCCGAGGAGGGGAATCTTGTTTATGACGATTTTACTACCAATTATGGTGGAATCACTCCCACAGTAGTAATAGATGAGAGTATTTACGAGGTGCAAAACATAGGCAATTGTCTTGTGTTAGATTTCGACAATATCTTTTACTATCACAACCAATATGACCTACTGATTGAATTCAGATGGGATTCATTAGTAAGTGGAGCGGCTCTGATTCCAAACAATCAAACTGCTGCGGTGTGTTATAGAGCTTGGGACGTACACTGGAATGGTCTAGATCGGCTTGGTGAACAAGCAGCTGGCTACGACTTCATGATCGATTTCATTGAATCTGATACATCGCTGGAATACTCCGGAGAACCGTTAACAACAGGAACAACATACTACTGGCGTGTACAGGTCTGCAATAGCTATGGTATATGGTCTGATTGGGCCACACAGAGTTTCACCTATCATCCTCTAACAAGTGGTCCAGAATATGAAGGTCCCATAGTAACTCCAACTCCGGTTTACATCGGGTACCAATTCATGATTTCCATTAATGTAACCTATATCCTTGATATTAGTGAGGTTACTATCGATTTTGGAGGTACAAGCTATCCGATGTTAGCTGATGGAGATACCTACACCTATAACATGACAGCTACAGAGGCTGGAATATTGAACTTCACAATTTATATGGAGAGTGTTATTGGAACATCTACTTCAGTAGATGGAAATGTAACTATACTTCTTCCCAGAGCAATAATACCGAGTATTCCACTTCTTCCCATTATTGCTGCTGTAAGCGTAGGTGCAATTATTGTCATTGTGGTTATCATCAAAATGAAAAGTCCCCCAAAGACCTAGGCTTTACATCGAAGAGTCGGTCATAATTTTTGACCGACCTTCTGCATCTTCTTTAGTCTTGATACTTACTTAGTAGAATTACTCCCGACATTACAAAAGCAAGACCAATATAGTAGAAGGTCTATCACTAATCATAGTGTATTTTGAGTTAACTTGGTCAGGCATACTTGATGGCTGACCATCATTCCTTTTTTGAGAGAAAAATTGCACATTATCCTGAGTAAGTTATTAGTATAGTGAAGTTCTCACTAGTTCTTCTTTTCCTGCAACAAAGAGAATTGGTTGTTCTTTTCTAAGAGTTACACCAAGTCCACCTAGGAATGGTTCTCTATCATCCCACACTAACGGTCGATTGAAGAACATGCGTTTTGCAGCCATCAATGAGAGATCATGGGTCACATGGATGTGCATCTGAGACTCTTTTAGGTCGAGTAGTCTTTTTAGTGTGTCATTCATCAATCTCTCCTGAAACTCGTTAAATGGTTCTATCCCTTCAAACTCTCCTTCCGCCCACCGATTGATGAATTCGGTGATATTCTCACCATTAGGTTGGAGATTCTTCCAAACATCTCCATTTGTATACTCAGGTCGAACAAGGGTTGGAAGGGGATCCATATCAATAATGTTTCCTCCCTGTTCAGTCATTCCCTGAGCAATCGCTTCTGCAGTTTGATAACATCTTGGAACAATACTGAAAAAGAGATGGACCTTACGCGATATTGGGAGTTTCCCTCCTAGCTCAATTGAGAGATTCTTGCCTAAATCTGTTAAACCTCCTCCGAGCATATCCTTTTGGTCTCTTAAAATATCTCTATGAGAATGTCTAATCAATAACATGACTGGTTGTTCTGAGTCAAGATCTGCAATCCATGATATTAGCTGCTTAGCACTATCCGTCCAGTTCTCACGATTCCAATCTGACATTATTGTCGTAAGATATACTCCTTGTCATATAGGTTTCTGATTTGCTGATAAAATGTAATTGTCTCACTGTTGTTAATCGTTATTCTTCTGAATATCATTTCTAAATTGAACAACGTAACCATTTGCTGACACACTCACTTTTGATTCGAGATGAAAAACCTCACAAAAACGAAGTGCTTGGCTCACATCGCTATAATTGTGAGTGTCATGAAGGAGTGTTGACCACTCGTTCTTCTTATGTCCGATTGCATTGTCAATAGCCTGTATCTTTTGTTTGCAATAGCCGTCAGGGCAGTCTGAGGTCATTCTGTTCTCGTGCTCCAAGTACTATGATGTCCCGGCATAGTTACCCGCGCAAAAATCGGTCGGTTTATAGTGGTTTCGGTTTGTAACTTGTTTTTTCTTCAATCGAGTCATTTCCCTCTCTCGGGACTACCGAGCTTTATAGATTAATAGAAGGTCTCTCCGAGGAAGGCTATCAATGGCACGACTTGAGTTAGTCTCGACTATCTCTCTCAGATATCTTTGTTCGTTCCTACGAATTGGAACGTTCAAAAAAATCCTAGTAAAAGATAGAGTCATCAACGACATTCGAGGCTTAGCAGATACCACAAAGGTTACTTATAGTCAGGTCTGTGCAGTGAAACATTGTGAGGTGGATGTAGATGACTGAATTCAAACTTGAAGCACCCTTCAAACCTACAGGTGATCAACCAGAAGCGATAGCGAAGTTGATTGAAGGTGTAGAGAGTGGTCTTCAACATCAGACATTGCTTGGCGTGACAGGGTCAGGAAAGACCTTCACGATAGCTAATGTAATTGAGGCAGTTAGAAAGCCAACACTAGTTCTCTCACATAATAAGACCCTTGCTGCTCAGCTTGCCTCTGAATATAAGCAGTTCTTCCCTGGTGCGGCCGTAGAATATTATGTTTCATATTACGATTACTATCAACCGGAAGCCTATGTTCCATCCAAGGACATGTATATTGAGAAAGAAACTGATATCAATGCTGAGATTGAGAGATTACGACATTCAACAACGAATTCATTGCGGTCTCGTAAAGATGTAATTGTCGTTGCATCAGTTTCATGTATCTATGGAGTTGGCGATCCAAGCGAATATGATTTTTTCAGGATGGTCATTGAGAGAGGGAAGCGGATCAATAGAAGAGAGCTTCTTGAACGCTTAGTAGCTATGCAATATGAACGAAATGACATGGATGTCAAACCTGGTGTCTTTAGGGTGCGTGGCGATGTTATCGATGTCTACCCCTCTGCCTCTGAGAATAGTATTCGTATTGAGCTAGATGGTGATATCGTAGAGCGACTCACTCTTCTTGAACGACTTACCGCAAGAAAGATTGCAAGCCCTGATTGGTTTGAGCTCTATCCAGCACGTCACCATATAGCCAGACGAGAGAAGGTCTTAGAGGTTCTTGATGATATAGAGAAGGAGATGCAAGAACGAGTTGAATGGTTCCGAAAAGAAGGAAAGTTGGTGGAGGCTGACCGGCTCAGAAGACGGACCATGTATGACTTAGAGATGCTTCGAGAAACTGGAATGTGCCAGGGTATCGAGAACTATTCACGCTTCATTGATGGTCGGGACCTTGGTCAAAAGCCCTACACTCTATTAGATTACTTCCCTGATGACTTCTTGATGATTATTGATGAGAGTCATATGACAATCCCACAAGTCCGCGGGATGTTTAATGGTGACCTCTCTAGAAAGAAAAACTTGGTAGATTATGGATTCCGATTACCTTCTGCAATGGACAATCGTCCACTAAAATTCCATGAGTTTGAGAAGTACATGAAACGAGTCATCTATACAAGTGCAACTCCCGGACCGTTTGAACGAAATGTAAGTCAACAGATTGTTGAACAGCTTGTCCGACCGACAGGACTTGTGGACCCTGAGATCACTGTAAAACCAGTGATAGGACAAGTGGATCATCTACTTGGCGAGATACGTCAGACTGTTGCACAGGGAAACCGCACACTAGTCACCACACTTACAAAGAAGACCGCAGAGATGTTGAGCGAGTACCTTATCGAGGCTGGCGTCAAAGCTCGATATCTACACTCTGACATTGGTACTGTGGAACGTATTGAGATTGTTCGGCAGCTTCGACAAGGGAAGTTCGATGTTCTTGTTGGTATTAATCTCCTCAGAGAAGGACTTGATATTCCAGAAGTTGCTCTAGTGGCAATCCTTGACGCTGACAAGGAGGGTTTTCTCAGAACTGATTGGGCATTAGTTCAGACTATGGGACGAGCCGCAAGGAACGCAAAGGGTAGAGTTGTTCTCTTTGGAGACCATGTGTCAAGTGCCATGCAGGTCGCTATTGATGAAACAAATAGGCGTCGCAAATATCAAATGAAGTACAATGAGGAACATGGAATACGACCTGAATCCATCGTGAAGAGCATCCAGGACATTGCTCAAGGTATGGTTCGATTAGAAAAGGATGTCCAGACAAAGATTGAGGACTTTGACCCGTTTGAGGTTGATGAACTGGCTGATTATATCATTGACCTAGAGGAACAGATGAAGGAGGCCGCACGTAACTTGGAGTTTGAGAAGGCCGCCAAGCTACGCGACCAGATTGCAGGTCTCCGAAAGAGAATCGAGGGAATCGAATAGTGGACTCAGCAGCAAAGAATAGCACAAGAACCATTGAGGCTGAACCAGATGGCCCCAGATCTATCATAGTCTTAGGAGCTGCTGAACATAATCTGAAACATATTGATGTCACTATTCCGAAGAACACTCTTACAGTTGTAACGGGATTATCTGGCTCTGGAAAGAGTTCCTTGGTCTTTGATACCATATACAGCGAGGGTCAAAGGCGTTTCATTGAGTCACTCTCGCCCTACGCCCGTCAATTCCTAGGAATGCTTGAGAAACCCAAAGTCGACTTGATGACTGGTCTCTCACCATCAATATCAATTGACCAGAAGAGTGTGAGTCGGAACCCCAGATCGAGCGTGGGCACAATTACAGAAATCTACGATTACTTACGACTCCTCTATGCCAGGGTGGGTGAACCTCACTGTCCGAAGTGTAAGAAGAAGATAGAACCCCAGACATCACAGCAGATAGTTGACCGTATCCTGAACCTGAAGGATGGTTCTCGTATTATGGTCCTAGCTCCTATTGTTAGAGGTAGAAAGGGAGAGTACAGGAAAGAGTTCCGCGACCTGATGAAGAAGGGTTTTGTTAGAGCTCGGGTTGATGGAAAATTGACTGAACTTGAAGAGGGAATATCCCTAGACCGCTACTTCGAGCACACAATTGAGGTAGTCATTGATAGACTAGTGGTAAAGGAGCCTGATAGGGCTCGTATATCCGAGGCTGTGGAAACTGCTCTAAACATGGCTGAGCGAGTTGTCACAATCACCACTGCAGATGGCGATATCACGTTATCTGAACAGTTTGCTTGTGTGGATTGCGGCATCAGCCTTCCCGAGATGGAACCTCGTATCTTTAGTTGGAACACTCCCCAAGGTGCCTGTCCACACTGTACTGGGATAGGGGTCATCCGAGAGTTTGATTCAGACCTGTTTATCACAGACTCAAATCGGTCATTGAATACAGGTCTCTTTGAGCTAGACCCGTGGAAGATTAAGCGTAATTTCACGAAAAAGATTGTTGAGAGCTATGGATTCACCATGGACACGCCATGGAATGAGATGACAAAAAAACAGAAGGATCTCCTTCTCTATGGATCCGGTAATAAGAAGTTTGAAACTACATGGGAGAGCGATAATCCTGAGTTTGAGGTCCAATGGAAAGGAACCTTTCAAAGACCATTCGAGGGTTGGGTAGAGCGTGCGAAACGTATGTACAAGACCACGAAGTCTGATTATGGACGGAGAATTCTAGAGAAGTATATGTCCTCTCAGACCTGTCCTGTCTGTCTGGGTGGGCGATTACGATCTGAGTCACAGGCTGTCACCTTCAATGATAGGTCTATCACTGAGGTCAATGGGCTGTCAATCAAGGCACTCCGTGAGTTCTTTGAAACCGCTAAGATTACACCGCGGTTCAAACCAGTGGCAGATCCTATTTTACGTGAGATCATGGGGCGTATCGGATTCTTAGAAGATGTGGGGCTTGAGTACCTCACCCTAGATAGGTCAGCTCCTAGTTTAGCTGGCGGAGAAGCCCAGCGCATTCGGTTGGCTAGTCAAATTGGGTCCAACCTTGTTGGAGTTACCTATGTGTGTGATGAACCTTCAATTGGTCTTCATAGTAGGGACAATATACGCCTTCTGAGGTCCCTCCTACGTCTCAGAGACCTCGGAAACAATGTTCTAGTGGTTGAGCACGATGAGGAAACCATTCGTACCGCTGATTTTATCATAGATTTAGGTCCAGGCGCTGGTTCCGAGGGTGGTGAGGTCGTTGTTGCAGGGCTCCTTGATGATGTTCTGAAGTCAAAGAAATCAATCACTGGTCGGTATCTCAGAGGTGAAGAGAAGATACCTGTTCCTGTGCAACGCAGGCAACCGAACGGTCGTTATATCGAACTCAAGGGTTGTCAGCATAATAATCTAAAGAACCTGAATGTACGAATCCCTCTAGGATTATTTATCGCTACGACTGGTGTTTCGGGGTCTGGTAAGTCCTCCTTGATTGTTGAGACACTTCAGCGTGAACTAGCCCGACGATTCCACAATGCAGAGAGTAAACCTGGTAAGTTTGATGAGATTCTGGGTGTCGATCAACTGGACAAGGTTATTGTCATTGACCAGAGTCCCATCGGAAGAACACCTCGGAGCAATCCTGCGACCTACGTAGGACTATGGTCTCCATTAAGAGACCTCTTCTCTGGTCTTTCTGAGTCACAGATACGAGGGTACAAACCAGGACGATTCAGTTTCAATGTGAAGGGTGGACGCTGTGAAACCTGTAAGGGTGCAGGTGTGGAGGTCATTGAGATGCAGTTCCTTCCTCCAGTTCAGGTCACCTGTAGTGAGTGCAAGGGTAGACGGTATAACAGAGAAACCCTTCAGGTACGATTCAAGGGAAAGAACATCGCAGACGTTCTAGAAATGCGAATCGATGAGGCTATACACTTCTTCGAGGGCATTCCCTCAGTGCACCGTCGTCTGGAAACACTGTGTGAGGTCGGCATGGGCTATGTGAAGTTAGGGCAGCCAGCTACAACATTGAGCGGCGGTGAAGCTCAGAGAATAAAATTGAGCAAATACCTCTCACGACCAGCAACAGGTCAAACATTGATTTTGCTTGATGAACCGACAACAGGTCTTCATTTTGCTGATATCAAGAAATTGTTAGAGGTCCTGCATCGTCTTGTAGACCTCGGAAACACAGTCTTGGTCATCGAACACCAGTTGGATGTTGTGAAGACTGCAGACTGGGTGATTGATTTAGGCCCCGAAGGCGGGGATGAAGGTGGATATCTTGTTGTGGAGGGAACCCCTGAAGATATCGTTGCATGTAAGGAGTCCTATACTGGTCAATATCTCAGGGAGCTTTTAGAACCTCAGGAGTCAGAGAAATCAACATCAAATAAGTCGTCACCTTCAACTACTTCTATAAAACGGAGGCCGAAGAAATGACTGGCTACATAAGTGTTCGGAAGGCTGAAGAACACAATCTCAAGTCAATTGATGTTGATATTCCACGAGACAGTCTTGTAGTTGTTACTGGTCCAAGTGGGTCTGGAAAGTCAACTCTTGTTCTTGACACGATCTTTGCTGAGGGACAGAGACGGTATGTTGAGAGTCTCAGCTCCTATGCTCGAAGATTCCTTGGAAGATTGGATAAGCCAAAGGTAGAGAAGATCACAGGTCTCCCTCCAGCTATCTCAATCGAACAGAAAGGTCGTACGAAGAACCCTCGGTCAACCGTTTCAACAAGTACCGAGATTCACGATTATCTCAGACTCCTCTATGCAAACATAGGAATGGCTCATTGTATTCAGTGTGGTCTTCCTATGGAACAGCTGACTGCTGAGTCTGCAGCCCGTCTTCTCTTGGATGAGAATGGAGGACAGCGAATCCACATCCTTGCTCCTATTGTCTGTGGTGAGGTCGGAAAACATGAGGAGTGCTTAGATGGACTGCATAAGAACGGATTTGCACGGGTTCGTGTTGATGGCGAGATTATGGATATCGACCAAGTTGAACTTGATGCCAGAAAGAAGCATGACATTGATGTTGTTGTTGACCGGCTTGAGTTGAATCAGAAGAACCGCGAGCGATTGATTGGGTCTCTTGAGACTGCGCTTGAAACTGGCGATGGCAGAGCAATTGTGTCACGGGATGGCATGGATGATCTCACCTTTGCAGAGCAATTGATGTGTCCTAAGTGCGGAATACAATACGAGAAGCTGGGCCCGAAGGCTTTCTCGTTCAATAGACCCGATGGGGCGTGCCCTGTCTGTAATGGTCTTGGTGTAACTATGTCGATTGATCCTGAACTCATGATTCCAGATAAGAGCATGACCATTCATGATATCAGCCGATTCATCAATGCAGGTGAGCGCACTTGGTGGAATGAGCGGCTTGTTGCATTGGGGAAACTTATCGGATTTACCATGGAGACCCCTTTCAACAAACTTGAGGAATCTCAGGTTGAAACATTGGTATGGGGTCTCCCAGAGTATACACTTCATTATGTCCAAGAGAGTGAGACCTCAACATGGGAAATCTCAAGGAAATGGTATGGTCTCGTTCCTTGGCTTGAGAAAATGTTTGACCGTGGAAAAGGCAGCGATAAAATGTACTACCGATGGTGGGCTCAACGTATAGCAAATGAATTCTCTCGAAAGACAACCTGCGAGGGATGTGGAGGAAGAAAGCTCAAGCCTGAAAGTCTTGCAGTAACAGTTGCTGGAAAATCTATTGATGAGATCACATCAATGACTATTGCAGGTGCAGCTGAATTCTTCAAGAATATCATACTTACAGAACGTGAGCAAAAGATTGCAGAGCTTGTTCTCAAGGAGATAATATCACGACTTAATTTCCTCCTTTCTGTTGGTCTTGATTATCTAAGTCTTGATAGAGCTTCAATGACATTAAGTGGTGGAGAAAGCCAGAGAATACGTCTAGCGACACAGATTGGTTCAGCACTCACAGGAGTTCTCTATTGTCTTGATGAACCCTCGATTGGGCTTCATCCACGTGACATCGGTAAACTCATCGACACGTTCTATCATCTGAGGTCTCTTGGGAATACAGTTGTCGTTATAGAACACGACCGCGATACCATTTCTGCTGCTGATCATCTTATCGATCTCGGGCCGCTAGCTGGTGTGAATGGAGGACAACTTGTTGCTGAAGGTCCCCCTTCTGTTGTTCTTGCTGACCCGAAGTCTCTTACTGCTCAATATCTCGCTGGAAAGAAACAGATTCCAGTTCCTGAGATGAGACGTACTGGTACAGGTCAAAAATTGCGTATAAATGGAGCGCGAGCTAATAATCTAAAGAATATCAATGTGGACTTCCCACTTGGTACACTCATCTGTGTCTCAGGAGTGTCGGGTGCAGGGAAGAGCTCATTAACTCATGAGATACTCTACAAAGTCCTAGCTCGGATGATAAACAAGACAAGTATCATACCTGGTGATCATGATTCTATTGAGGGAATTAAGAATATCGATAGAATGATTCTTGTAGACCAATCACCCATTGGGCGAACACCACGCAGTAACCCCGCTACGTATACGAAAACTTTCAGTGATATTAGAGACCTCTTTGCATTGATGCCAGAGGCCAGAGCAAGAGGTTATGGTCCAGGACGCTTTAGTTTCAATACCCGCGAAGGTCGATGTGAGAAGTGCAAAGGAAGCGGAGTTCTTCAGGTGGAGATGCATTTCATGTCGGATGTGTTCATGACCTGCGATGTCTGTAAAGGCAAGCGTTTTGACAGAGAAACCCTGGAGGTCAGGTACAAGGACAAAAACATCACAGAGGTCCTTAGTCTGACCATTGATGAGGCTCTCGAATTCTTTGGTGATATTCCTAAGGTCGCTGATAGATTACGCACACTCGTCGATGTCGGACTCGGATACCTACAGCTCGGGCAGCCTGCAACTACACTGAGTGGCGGAGAGGCACAGCGTATGAAGCTTGCATCAGAACTCGCTCGCACTGCTACTGGAAACACCTTGTATATTATGGATGAACCTTCGACAGGTCTCTCAGCATCGGATGTCCATGTCCTGCTTGGTGTAGTGAATCGACTTGTTGATGCTGGGAATACGGTAGTGATTGTTGAGCATAACCTTGAGATTATTAAAACTGCAGACTGGGTAATTGACTTGGGTCCAGATGGCGGGGACCTCGGTGGAGAACTAGTGGCTTCTGGAACTCCTGAGGACATTTGTAAAGTGAGGAAGTCATACACAGGAAAACACCTCAAAGAAGTGCTTCATCGACCTACCATGAGCTGACCATATCTTATCTCTCTTGAGATTCTTCTATGTCTACTCCTGTTGGCGGATTCTTGTAGATGAAATAACCTAGATACAGTAATGATAACGATAATCCAAATATAGCTATAACGACCAAGACAATAATATCAAACATAAAGATCATGAAGGCGATACCTCCAAGAACGTAGAGGATTATATTCAGATAGATAATTCGTTGGAAATAGGCTTTCCCAGAATCGTCATGGGTTAGTATGAAGTCTCCCATTTTTCTCATACCTAATCTAATCTTGTACTGACACCTTATTTACAATTCGCAATAATTAAAAAAAGTGAAGATGGGCTGGCAAAAAAATGTCAACCCTTTTCCAAGATGTCACTTTGCAGGTCGTCGTTTCAACAGAACTACAATTACTATGACGACAACTACTGCTATCACACCACCTATGATGAGCAATGTAGTCGTATCGAAACCGCTGAGTGCAGGTAGGACAATAAGCGATCCATTAACATAAGCCCACGTATTTGCATTACTCTGCATGGATATTGTGAAGTTAAGAGGTTCTGCAATTGCAGGAGACCAAGTGAATGAATAAGCATCTCCATCCACTATCATTGGATAGGCTGTCCCATTGAAGTCTATCATCACCTGATACACTCCAATTGCATAGGTCACATTCAACGACACTGTGACCTCTTCTCCAACTCTTACAGGTTCAGGTGAAACAATAGGTGTACTATATGATGGAATTGCATTACGGACTTCGTATTTGAAGCTCTTAGTTGTCCAATCACTCCATATTCCAAGACTATCACAGGTTCGAGCTCTCCAGTAGTATCTTGTCGCGTTTACAAGACTGATGCATCCTTCTAATGGAATAGAATTCTCTCCATTTACGAAACCAAGCATCAGATCATACCCCGCTGCTCCACTACCTTCACGGTCTAATCCAGCATAGTGCAGATCCCACGCTCTATATGACGAAGTCGCAGGTGATCCATACAAGACTCTTAAACCGCCACTGATGAGAGAGTCCCATTGGATGTCTATGAGTAAGTCATGATTGTTTGAGTAATAGAATGTATTGGTAAAATCCATGACCACACAACCTCCCAGATTTCTTAATGTGTAGTTTTCTGCATCAATGACAACTCTAGGAGTTGCTCCACCATAGTTATCTGTCCATGTTCCATTTGAGATTGGACCAAGAACAGGAGACTCGACTACTGTTACTTTGAAATTCTCAAAAACAACATTTTCATCTATCAGGTCTACTCTCATAAACGCTCGGTCTAGGAATCCAGCTCTATCAATGTATGATTGATTGTATTTAATCTGGAACCTACCTGGGTGTCCAACCGTTGTATCAAATGGAAATCCATTGTCGAAACCAAGCACTCCACTAAAGACCTGTTTTGTGAGGTATCCAATTTTAAGATCATAAGTTCTTGTACTGGCATAATCTGCAATACTTGCCGTATAAGCTCCTATACCCCATGCAGTTGCTGTACTCCCTGGTCCACCTGATAGGGTTCTATTAAGATGGAATAGATTACCGGTATTGTTCATCAGACGAATTTGAACTATGAGATCAAGGTCCTTATTCACCATGAATGTGTTCTCGATATCAATTTCAATTATACCATTGATGACCTCAATTTCAAAGAGGTTTCGTGAAAAGACAATTGTTGGAGTTCTACCATCAAGATTTGCTTCTAAATTCGTCGTTAAACCTGTAGAGCTCTCGACCATTATCATTGATATCTCTAAGTCATCACACCTGAGAGTACCCGAGTCATCGCTTGATGTGAAGTATAACTTATCAACAATTCCAGAAGAAGGAATTGATGCGCTTGGATATTTCATCTGAATTCTGAATTCTTCACGTAGACCGAAGGGATGTACGTTTCCATTTGGAGAATCTCCAAAACTATTATGGATTGTATATACTGATTCATGGGTATTTTTCCAAAGCAGAGAGTCATTGTAATATTGATTGTTCCATACCTCCACATCATAATCTCTCTGATAATCACTTGGGTCTGGGTCTGAAAATGTCCAGCCTAATTCAGGATTCTCACTTCTGATGTAGTCAAGTAGTATTCCTGAAGTGATTCCATCAACAGTAAGTGAAGCAGTAGTAGGCGCAGTGTATTCTATCTCAATATACGCTGCGTACCAATCATTCACACTAGAATCAAAAGGATACCAAAATGCATTTTGACTTCCCCATTCTGTCACCTGTTTGAGGATTTCGGTCAGTATCTTGTCATCAAGAAGGGTCCTCTTCACATCCGTTGTGACGTCCCATGAATACCAATTGAACTCTTCAAACATGTATGGACTCTCTGGCGAATCAATCACATCAGTTGGTTCTGAATCATATGTTGGCTGAGTATTCCATGTTAATGTCATATCGCCCCAGCTATCATCCTCAGAATAGTAAACGCCAATCGGTTCATCAGTTCCTCCTGCTCCAGACCATTCTTCAGCACAGTAAACATTCATTGTAGCTTTCTTTACACTCAGTTCTCTAGGTAGGTGAGTTAAGTTAAACTTGAACCACGAACGTGCAGTAGCCCAAGTTCCTTCATCACCGGTACCCAGATACAATTCACCCGCTGTACCAAAATTAGTGTCTGCATAAGAACCATTCAGCACTCCAACATCCTCCGATACTATTATTTTGAGAGTTCCTGATGTTGCTGCTGCGGCTTCATTCATTCTTACATTCATTTCAACTTCATCCGTTGTTACTGTTGGTCCAGTAGGGACTATGACCAAGCCCAACAACATTATGAAGATAATTAGAAATACTCTGGTTTTATCCATCTCTCTATCTCCAAAATAGAGGCTGACCACACAGAAGAACATGCTATTGTAATTAAGTGGGTTGAACCGTACGGTTGAATAGCTCTGGTGGTGGGTCCTCTTGGTTTCCTAACTATCCCGTATTACATGCATATGCCTTTATTATTTTTCTCAAATCCTTGTTCGATAGACAGTTTATCCTAAATCATATGAACGGCGCGTTCTGCTTTCGATTTTTCGTACAAACCTTCATTTTGTAGAAGAATAATCTACTGGATATGAAGAAAATAAAGGGTTACTCTCTCCATAATATCATTTTTGAAGATTATAATATCTATTATTCTAATTTAAAGTTCTTATAACTCTTATTTTAGCGAATAAAACTCCTATAGTCCTACATAAAGACCGCTTTGAAAAAGCGAAGGAAATACTCATACCCTATTTAAACGAAAATCACCAATTTCCGTCTGCTTGCGTCACAGAATCTCTGTGATTGGCTGCCGGGAGGCCGTACATGCAATGATACAGCGAGAGGAAACATCGAAAGTCGTAGACACGACTTCCATTGACAGACCCACAAGTGTCATCGAAGATGACCTTAGAACTCGCCTTAGGACGTTCCCTCGAGATTCCCAATCGTGGTTCTTACTTGGTGCATATCTCCGATCTGTTGGACTACTTAAAGAGGCAGAAGAATCATTACGAAAAGCTATTTCTATCAACCCAGGTCCGACTCATTTCTGGGAGGAACTCACTAGAACATTGATGGACATGGGACGCCTGGAAGAAGCATATCAACTCTATGACTCAGGAAAACGGGCTGCTTCATCTTCGATAAAGAAGGAGCTTGAGAAAATGAGGATGCTAGAACAGAAGATTGAGGATATCGATGAGACCTCTCCCTGTATCTCATGTAAGAATTATTCATATTATGGATGTTCAAAAGGTGGGATATGTGACTCTATTCTTCAGTGGCGGATAAGGATTCGTAATTTGAAAATCACTTTTTCAGAATAGTCAAACCCAAGGAGTTTTAGAAGCTAAATAATCTAAAGATATCTGGTCAAGAATGTCGAATCTCACTGCTCTTGTAAGGGACTTGCCTGATCAACCAGGTGTCTATATTTGGAAGAACGAGAAAGGTGAGATTCTATATATTGGCAAAGCAAAGATACTCCGCCGTAGAGTGGGCTCATATCTCAGAAAGACAGGTTTCTATCGTAGAACGTGGGAGATGATGCAGCAGGCAAGAGACCTCGAGACTATAATCACCAACACAGAGAGAGAAGCTCTAGTTCTAGAACAGACTCTCATCAAGAAGCATAAACCGCGATTCAATATTGCTTTAAAGGATGACCGTAAACATGCATGGATTCGCGTTCATAAAAGTGATGAAATACCTACTTTTGAAGTGACAAGGGATGCTGAGAAGGATGGTGCAATCTACTTTGGTCCATATGGAAGTACAAAGCGATTGGAGCGTTTTATGGATACAATCAGAAAGAGCATTCCTGTCGCAATGTGCAAAGAACCTACAAAGGTGAAACGTGCATGCATGGATTATCATCTTAATAGATGCACTGGTCCCTGTGAGAAGTTCATCTCTCTTGATGAGTATTGCAAGCTAATTGAACAAATGTGCATGTATCTTGATGGTCGTTCTGAAGACCTAACTCAGACCATACGTGAGCAGATGGATGCTGCGTCTACTAATATGGAATTTGAGAATGCAGCAAAACTTCGTGATAGGCTCAGCGATATTGAGATTATCATGAGTCGTCAGAAAGTAGTTGAATTTGAAGGAGCCAATCGTGATATTCTTGGGATATCACGGACTGAGCAGGCTGCACTTATAGAGATGCTAATCGTGAGAAACGGGCGGCTGATTGGCCAGGATAATTTCTACTTTGAAGTTGACCTTGATGTGACTGATTCCGATGTCCTAACTGCTTTCCTTGAACAGTTCTATTTTGACATTCCTCGGTTGCCAGATGAGATAATTCTCCCGAGTGATATACCTGATATGCAAGAACTAAGCTCATGGCTAAGCGATTCAATTGGGCATGAGGTCAAGATTACTAAATCAATAGATGCAAGGACTAGTGAGCTTGTTGAGATGGCAAACAAGAATGCACATCGAGCGTTGCGTAAGATGTTAATTCTTGGAGAGAGTGAAGATGAGATTGTAGATGAAGGAGTCAAAGAGTTGAAGGAAGCTTTAGGACTCACTCATGCTCCTATGCATATCGAAGGGTTTGATATCGCAAATATCCAAGGTACTGATCCCACTGGTTCCTGTGTTGTCTTCAAAAATGGCGAACCTGATAATAAGAGGTATCGAATGTTCCGAGTAAGAATCAAGGACACTCCGGATGATTATGCAATGATGCATGAAGTTGTTTATCGACGATACAAAGGTGTGCTAGAGCACGGATATTCACTCCCTGATCTGATATTGATAGATGGTGGAAAAGGACAGCTTGGAGTTGCTGCAGATGCGTTGAAAGAATTGGGTCTCGAGTATGTTCCAATTGCATCAGTGGCTAAGAGAGAAGAACGAATCTTCACTCGTACAAATTCTGAAGGGATTCTTCTTGATTTTGATTCAGACGGACTACGTCTGATTCAACACATTCGTGATGAAGCTCATAGATTCGCACAGAAATATCATCATAAACTTCGAGAAAAACGGTTCACTGGGTCGATACTCGAAGAGGTGCCAGGAATTGGCCCAAAACGAAGAAAGGCGTTGCTCGATGCATTTGGAAGCTATGAAGGAGTACGAGAAGCAACTATTGAGCAACTATCACAGGTTGAGGGCATGTCAGCGGTAACTGCTGAATCTTTAAGAAAGTGGTTAGACAATGAAGAACAATCTTGATTGCATGATAATGACGACAGAAAGATATAGCTCCTTCTCCATATGATTTTCATGCAGTAGGAGTATCTGATAGTAGTGAAAATCTTCTTGACAATAAAAGTTGAACCAAATTACACAGAAACAATTCTCTCTCAGTTGAAATCTTTCAAAGAAGTGAGTCAGATCTGCTTGATTGACCGTGGATGTTATGATATTATTGCTATCATTAATGTTGAATCCTTTGAGGAATATCGTATTTTCTCTATTGATACACTTGCTAAATTGTCGCATTTAGAGGATTATACCTCATTTATAACTCTTGGAGTTTGACTAGTCGTTATTCTGCATACACTATTGATTATCATTGTTTAGAGTCGCACCCCGAAATTTAAATGGGTATTAGTGGCGGTCAGCTATGTCGGACTTTCAAATAAGTCTAATAAAGAAGTGGTGCAAATGATTTGGAAAGTAACTGATGCTTGTACTGCATGCGGAACTTGTGCTGATGTTTGTCCTGTTGATCCTACTCTATATGTGATCAAAGACAAGGCTGAATACCAAGTTGCTCGTGCTGACGAGTGCACTGAATGTTATGCCTGTGTTGATAGCTGTCCTGAAGGCGCTATTGAAGAGGCATAGGACATCGAATAATCCCAGCTCTCATACTTATTTGAGAGCAGGTACGACAGGAGCACATCCTCATTCATTGAGAGTGTTCCTGTCAGATATATCTCTCAATTTACAGAATTATTTGACTAGGTAAGGTTCTCCGAGAATAGAATCAAAAAATTCCCTTAGTGACTCGTCAACCAGTACTACTCGAACTTGAGCCATATCATCACTACTAGGGTCGAATATACCTGTGACTCTTTCAATTTGTGATTCGTTGTCTGGTAATAAGATCGTATCCGCTTCATCGACCTCTTCGTGCATTGAGAACTTGTCACGAATCTTACTCATACAATTTTTGTATTCTTGCGGACTGACTTTATAGAAGAGTTTCATTAATACACCACCTCTTTTTCTACGTGAATTACATTCAGGAAGGTATAAGTGATTTAATCTTACATCCTAATAATATAGATAGTCAGGAGGATTTGACTTGGTAAATAACTACCACAAGATAGTAAGTCTGTTGATGTTAACACTTCTCATATCAGGTTTTGTTCCTCTTGTTGTTTCTCCTATGCTATCATTTGAAAGTATTGAAGGTTCTTATTCACCTGCAGCTTTCACATGGCAGACATTTGAGAAGAACATGAACGTGACAACATTCGTATCACCCGATGGAAGTCGAGACGCTCTTTGGCATTTCCTTAATTCTGCTCAAGAGAGTATTTATGTTGAGATTTATGGAATAAACAATCCCTACATAATTGACCTTATTCATGAACTGCATGCTACTAAACCTACTCTGGAGATGAAATTTTTAATTGGATGGAACAGCCTTGGCTATTTCAGTCCAAATGATTATGTGGCAAACAATTTGACACTTCTCGGGTATCCTGTCAAATGGACTAATCCTCCAGAATTCACTTATGCACACCAAAAATTTGTCATAATTGATAATATTACAACAATTGTACACTCAGGTAATTGGGCAAAAACGAGCTTTCCTGAAGATGGAAAGAAAGCAAATAGAGAATGGAGTATTGCAATGACTGATACTGATGTCACTCAATACTATAGAAATGTCTTCGATTATGATTGGGGTAACGGTGTTGATTACAATGCAACAGAACATGGCACTGGGGATCCTCTATCGTATTCTCAGACATCTAGTACATACCCTAGACCATTTGCAGAGGCTGGCCACTTCAGTGGTGAGATGAAAGTCACTCCGATATTTAGTCCTGACACAAGTCTACAAGGTATTCTTTATTGCATAAATGCAGCTCAGGCAACACTTGATATTCAGATTCCTTACTTTACTAATTACGATGCTGGAAATGAAGTCACTCAGATAATCAATGCTATCATCGCAGCAAAGAACCGTGGAGTCACTGTGAGAGTGATCACAGAGGAAGCGTATGACTTTGTTGAAGTAGCTGCACTTCTTACAGAACATAACATTCCAATTGTATGGCAAGATTCACGTTGGTTTACTGCAAATCACAATAAAGGAATCATAGTTGATGGTCGATTGGTGCTCATAAGTAGTATCAATTATAGTGATAATAGTATTGCTAACAACCGAGAAGCTGGTGTCATTATTGAGAATGCAGAAGTTGCTCAATGGTTCCAAGCAATCTATGATTTTGACTGGGGAATCGCGGATTGTGATGAGATGAATGATGTCAACCTCTATTGGAATCCCAATATTCCAACAAGCTCGTCTCCAATTAATGTAACAGTATATACCCACATGCTTTACTCTGCACCTGTCACCAACGTTACCCTTGGTGTTAAGATTGGCTCAGGTAGTTGGAACAATTACACCATTTTTGATAATGTCTTTAATTCAGCTGAGGGCGATCCGGAGAACTACTTCCATGTTATTTCACCACAGGCTGATGGCACGAATATCACTGTTCAGGCATTAGTAGAGGCAAATTCTACAATTTGGCATGTTGGTATGGAGATGGTGATTCGAGTACGGGATTCACTTGGTTCAATAACAACAACAACGACAACCGCGACGACAACTACAACAACGACAACCGCGACGACAACTACAACCAACGAACTTATAGATCTTCTAATAGAGTATGCACCATACATCATTATAGCAGTAATAGTTGTAGTTGCTGGAGTCATTACTAAATTAAAACGCTAACACACCTATCAACTATAACGTACTGATTAGCCCCCAAATGGGGGCTATTCCTCATTTTTCACTCAGAATTTTCAGCCATCTGTGCAAATTTCAGGCAACTATCTGCATCTTGTCTCTCACCGCGTTTCTCATGAAGACGTGCCGCAATCCTGTACGCTCTTGCTACTGCTGACCATTTTTCTTGAGCATCAAGGCACAATGCCAACGCTTTCCATGTTTCCGGATTGCCAGATTCATACTTCAATGCTTCATTGTATGCATCAACTGCTTCCTGGATCTTAAGCAGACTCTCTAGTGCTCTTGCCTTTTTGGTCCATAACGCTGCATTATTAGGAATATGCCTGAGGCCTGAAGATGCAGCAGCATCCGCTTCATCAAAAGACCCAGTAGTTAAGTATGCCTCTGCTTTGTTAGAGTGTCCTCTATGGTCCTCAGGAGCAATAGAAATTGCAAGATCAAAAGCTATTATTGCCTCACTCTGTTCTCCAATATGAATGTGAGCTAGTCCCATCTCATTCAGGACATCCAAATTCTCTGGCTGGAGGGAGAGTGCTTGTTGAAATGTCTCTATTGCTTTCTTATTATTTCCCTGCGTCCGCAGAGTTCTCGCTTTGCTAATCAATTGTTCTGCTGACAGGCCTTCCAGAGACATGTTTTCTTTTGTTATCTAATCTGTTTTAATCATTCTTCTGTCGAATATCAATAATCTTGATTTTGTGTCACGATTTCTTCCTTTGTTGCAGACAATAAGGATTTTAACGAGGCCAGTCTCACTCCAATGCACCTGTAACGTGAGGAAACTTGAATGAATAAAGACGATGATACTTTCTTCGAAGATGATGAAGAGGATTTTGAAGATACAACTTTTCCTGATGAAGATATAGTAGATGAAGAAGAATATGAAGAGGACATCAGTGAACTCGAAGAAGTAAGGTCCTATGAACCAAGTATAGGTCGTTTGGCTACACTCTTGAAAGATCCATGGCCTCCAGTTGTATTTTTTATTACAGTGATAGGTCTTGGACTGGTCTTGCTAACGCCTCCTGCAATCTGGAATCCACATCGATATTTCATTCTAGCTGATTATTTCCTCATTGTATTTGGGTCAGTAGCTATTATTCTTTCCCTGATGACATGGTCCCGTGCTGGTACTCACCGTTTAAGATGGGCTGGACCCACGAATATCATCGTCGTCATTGCAAGTGTAGCTCTAGGTATTATTGATTCCTTAAGTTGGATGTTGAATAGTGTAGGCTTATTTCCAACGATTGAAACTCCAATTCTTCCCTTATGCTTCATGTTAGTGATTTTCACTATGTACACACTCTGGCTTGTTCAAAGAAGTCTTGATCCAGACAGGAAGTAGCATGAGGCGTGAGCAATGGATGACCAATCTCACACTTTGGAAGAATTGATGGAAGTCATCCGTGAGTTTGTAAAAGAGCGTGATTGGGCACAATATAATCATCCGCTAAATCTGGCTATATCTACCTCAATCGAAGCCGGTGAACTTCTCGAACTTTTTCAATGGAAGAATGAATCTGATGTAGACGAGGCTCTCAAGGACAAAAAATTTCTAGAAGCTCTTGCATCTGAGATTGCTGACGTGTTGGTCTATATACTACGAGTCGCTGATACTACTGGGATAAGTCCTACGAAGGCAATATTAGATAAGATGAAACAGAACCGTGAAAAGTACTCGGTCGATTACTGGACTGGGAAAGCACCGAGTCGATTCAATCGCTCTGAATGAGAAGTTTATACAGATCTGGTCGCCTGTCTCTAAGAAGGTCATTTCGCTCTGTGATAGCCTTATCATCCGCATTCGTTGGGTCGATATCAATCATTCGAACTCCAACCTCTTGAGAAGACATCTGAAATAGTCTGTTCCCTCTAGGATCAGTGATTTGGGAGGCTCCGGAGAATGTGATGTTCCTCTCCTCACCAACTCGGTTTGCTGTTGCAGTAAAGACTCTGTTTTCGATAGACCGTGTAATCATTGCATCTTGACAGTATCGGAGCACTAGATTTGATGGATGAAGAATGACTTGTGCTTGTTTCAAAGCAAGCATCCTTGCTATCTCAGGAAATGCCCAATCAAAACAGATCATTATCCCAAATCTACTGTCTTTGAATTTTAACACAGGTGGCTCAACCATTCCCGGACGAAACCAATCTTGTTCATTCATGAAGAGGTGTATTTTGCGATACGTTGCCATATATTCTCCATTACTGAATGCAACAGCAGAGTTGTAGAGTCCTTCCTCCGTCTTCTCACAGATTCCTGCTACAACCAGTCGATCCTTTGCAGACCATGAACGAAGTTCTCTGCACATCAGACCTTCTGGAATGGGTTCAGAAGAATAAAACGCCTCTTCTTTATCTTTGAATACATAACCTGAATTACATAGTTCTGGAAGCACTAGGACTTCAGCACAAGCTCTTTCTGCTTCGTCGAGAATCTTTCTAGTACGAATGAGATTCTCTTCGACGTCGCCAACTTGAGGTTCTAATTGCCCAATTGCTAGTTTCAAAGTCTATCATCTACTTTTTTTAATTGATCACATTTCTGCTAAGATTCCTATAATTCTCAGAATAGACCATGCTGCATAGCAGTCTGACAATCACATCCTGCATCGGTCGGAATGTGAGAGATCATCTCAAATGTGAGTTTCCTAACTCTCTCAACGTTTTGAGCCATGGTCTTCAAGACCAGCTCATGTGTGACGACCTCTTCTGCATGCACATCATAATCTGTTGGCATACTAATATTGACAAAGCAGATACCCGCTTCTCGTGCAAGGGCCGCCTCTGGATATGCAGTCATACCGATGACATGCCATCCTTGGTTGTGATAGAACATTGATTCAGCTCTTGTTGAAAACCTAGGGCCATTAATACAGACGTAGGTTCCCTTCTCATGAACCTTATAACCAATCTTCGCTGCTGTATCAGCAGCGACCTTTCTGAGTTCTGGGCAGAAAGGTTCAGCGAATGATAGATGTGCGATTGGTCCACCTTCAAAGAAGGTATCTTTCCTTACTCCAAAAGTCCTATCGAATAATTGGTCTGCAATCACAAACTCTCCAAGCTTTATCTTTTCAGGTTGGAGACTTCCTGCTGCTGCTGGACTAATTATTCGTTTTACACCTAGAGCTTTCATTCCCCAAATATTTGCACGATAATTGATAGCGTGTGGAGGAATTGAATGTCCACGGTCATGTCTGGCTAAGAAGGCAAACGAACGCCCTTTAACAGTTCCAAGAATGAAATTATCTGATGCTGCTCCATAAGGAGTAAACACTTTCGCTTCAACTGGATTTTCAATCACTTTTGAATCGTAATTACCACTGCCGCCAAACATCCCTATCTCGATTGGTAGGAGGTCTTGTAGTTCTTTTGCTTGATTTCGATCAACAGGTACAACTGATAGATTTGCTTCAAACGCCATATTCACCGCATCCTATGTTTTGACTTTCCATGCCTTATCAAGTGGATACACAATCTTGCCAAGGAATCCCATGTGGGCTTTAATCTTTGATAATTGGTCGTCTGCAAGAACAATGTTGTTATATTCTCGAAGATGCTTTTTGAGTTCCGCTGTACTCAATTCAGTCACCTTTTCTCCTTCAAAGATCTTCATGATGAGTGAAGTCAGGTCTTCATAAAAGTTCCAAGGCCATATCTCCCAAGCCCAAGACACTTCTACTCCATAATAGTCTGGAACAAATTTTGAACCTGCAATGTGCATTAATGTAGCACTTTTCACTTCGGATGGCCCGTTTTCTTTTACATGTTCGACAGCCATGGTCAGACTTTCACCTGTATCCGTAATGTCGTCAATAACAAGGACCCTTTTACCAACAACATCCGCAGTCAGAGGACAAGTGAGTTTAGCCTTACCATCTTTTGTTGCTGTCACGCCCCAGTGATCAATCTTTACAGAAAAGAGCTCTTTGACTCCTAGTAAGTCACAAGCAATTCTTGCATGGACCCACCCACCACGGGCAATTCCAACGATTACGTCTGGACGCCATCCAGACTCCTTTACTTTTTGTGCAGTCTGATACGCATAATGATAGATATCATCAAAGTCAAGCACGTAACACAGAGGACCCTTAAGTTCCATGACATTCAGCCACCATGTTTTTTTCAGAATGACACTGATAAAAGTGTGCCCCTTGATGATAACGGTTTCCTAATAGGAATTACCGATTGATTTTCACGTATCTCTATCAGCTTAAGAGATAACTTATAGCACTTCTACTTTCAATGAATCGAATTCTCCGGGGCGATATGAAACCTTCACTCTGAGATGATCTCCTTTGATGACCTTAACTGGTTCATTAAGCGGAATAAAGAGCTCTTTCCATCCGTCCATCATTTCAAGAATGATATCATCACATAGTTTCGATTCAAACATGCCTACCAATCCATGAACTATTCCATCATTTACGATTGTAAATGAGAGTGTCTTTGAGACTGTTGCATGCCTGTTGGGTATTGTCAAATCGAAGTGAGCAATCTCAAGAAGATTTGCGAGGTCAATAGATTGTCCATTTTCTGCAGTTTGAGGTATCCTTGGAAACAGGAGTTCTTGAACTTCAAACCTTCTCCATAGGATTTCATTCTGGAC
>SDOA01000143.1 GCA_004524595.1 Candidatus Thorarchaeota archaeon
ACTGATGATTGGCATGTATTTCCATCTCTACTTGTCTACAACACAAGCAATTTTGCCAACCATCCCATCATGACAGGTGTAGAACGCATTGAAGTAGATAGAAGCTGCGGATTTAGCTCAATTGGTGGTGGTACTGCACTCATTCGTACCGATACAGATGGAACAGCATTTTGGAGTGATACTTCGCATACTCCTGCTATTGGTGTGCCTGTCTTCGCCTCTACAGTCTATAACAAGGGTCGTGTTGTTTTCTTGACAGATATCGAATTTGTCCGGACTGGAGACCCGGATTCTGATGGAGTACAACAGCTCTACGATTCAGATAATGACCGGTTCTTGTCAAATGCGTTCTACTGGTTGATTGAGAATCGTGCCCCTACTGTCCATCTTACATTTCCAAATGGTGGTGAGGTGTTGAATGGTACCATCACAATTACTTGGAATGCATTTGATTTAGATAGTGATCATTTAATCTATGATGTCTATCTCAGTAATAATAATGGTACAGATTGGACTATATTGGCAGCATACTTGGAAGTCAAAGAATTTGAGTGGAACACAACAATTTATGATGATGATAATAGTTACATGATTCGTGTTGTTGCAACTGATGGTGAATTGATATCTCAGGATGAATCTGATGATCCATTCTCGCTTGATAATCAACAAGAAGGAGTAATACCTCACGGAATCGACCCATTACTATTACTACTAATCGGAGCGACGGTTCTAATAGTAATAGTTGTGATTGTTGTCATTAAAAAGATGAAGATGCCAAAGAAGTAATACAAATGACTTGAGCGGGTACTGACCTGCTCAAGTTCTAATTCTTTTTCAGACTTGTTATTTTTAGATGACTTATTCGAATTGATTTCAGGATAGGCTATTGTGTAAAAATAACAACTACTATCATCATTTAGGCTTAGAATGCCCTCTAGTGTATTTTAAACTAATATCAAGATTTATCTTCATTTTCTCTCAAAAATACACTAGGCGATGTTGCCTAATCATGAAGCGAAGAACATCTTATTTAAAACGGGCATCAGTAATTACAACTCGATTCCGTTATTTCCATGATAACTCATTCAGCAAGTGTTATTGTATTTTCTTTTATTTTAAGATAAGCAAACCTGTCCTACAAAACATTGAACAGTTGTCTGGTTGTTTGCGATGTAAGGTTTCTCTCGCTTCTATATCGTGTCAGGAGGTGACATAGTGGGTAGACATAATCACTGTAGTAAGCACGATAATAGAAGAAAACGAAGTCATAACAATCACTCGAAGAATTCCAAAAACAATTCTCATATTGATCGTTTGAGAGAACTTTCAGATCAACAGGGTCTAGGCTGGGCTGGTGTATAATTAATAGTTTATGTTAAAGTCTGGAATCCCTCATTGAGGGGTTCTTTATCTTGATTTCAAGATTGAGAGAACCCCTCTCCTTTTTCTCAGAGACCTCTAAGATAGTTTGGTCGTATTTTATCATAATCTTCTGTTTCGATTGTCTTTGTGAGGATATTCAACAAATGGTCTTTGTCACGATTTAGCGTACCTCGGATTGGCAAATAATTTGAAGCATGATTGGTACGGAATACACACTCAGTCAAATCAAGATTTTCTACAAGTGTCTTGAGTTCATTTAAGATTCCCATAGGCTTCATTGGAATGAATGACTTACTTGCGACCATCTCATGTATTACTGTACCCGTCGGCGTCATCAGAGTCAAGGCTCCGATGTATTCAGGATCAATCTCATTCAGGACTTTCGCCGTAGCAATAGCATGTCTTTCCGAATTCTCCAACCCTCCAAGACCAAGGATTATTGTAATTGAGAGTGGGATTCCAGCATTTCGTATCTTCTTGCATGCTCTAATGTTCTCTACTGAGTCCACTCCTTTACGTGCCCATCTGAGTAATTCGTCATCACCAGTTTCAAGTCCAAGATAGATGATTCCTAATCCATTATTATGAATGGTTCTTAGCTCTTCAGTGCTTTTTTCTCTAACATCCTTTGCATAGCCATAAACACCTACACGCTCTAAAATTGGAAGCTCTTGGTTTAATACTTCGAGAGTTTTTAGAATTTCAGCAGTCGACATAGCAAGAGCATTTCCATCTGCTAAGAATACCCTCCTTACTCCATCATTGTAATGCTTTGGTAAAGAATCAAGATCAGATTTGATCTCCTTAGCTCCTCGTACTCTATACTTTTTCTGTTTATAGGAAATACAAAATATGCACGCGTTGTGTGAACAACCAACTGTGGCTTGAAGTATAAGGCTCTTAGCCTCACTTGGCGGTCTCCATATGCTTCCTTCATATCTGAGCATTTAGATCACATCGCTTCTAGCATAATTGTTCCTATGAATACAGACTTGAATATTTTCTTTCTAGATACTGTAGGAATGGTTCAGCAGTAAGTGACTTTCCTGTAATATGCTCTATCATCTCGGAAGGATCATAGAGATTTGATTTTTGGTGAACGTGCTCGATTAGCCAATTTATTACTGTAGAGATTCTACCTTCCGCAATATCGTTCTTCCAAGCAGGGATATCGCTTTCCATACGGTCTGCAATCATGGCACTATACAGGTTCCCTAAGGCATATGAGGGAAAATACCCCCAATAACCCCAAGCCCAATGAGTATCTTGTAGTGCCCCTTCATCATCAAATTCAACCTCAACTCCTAGATAATCTTCATATTTCTCATTCCATGACTGAGGAATTTCAGAAACTGAGATTCTGTCATGGAAAAGATCTAATTCAATCTCAAATCTTACAATGATGTGAAGAGCATATGTCATCTCATCGGCCATAACACGAATCTTTGAGGGTCTAACGATATTGATGGCTCTGACCAATTCTTCCAGCGGAATATCTTCAAAACTCTTGTTTGTCAGTTCATTAAAGCGAATGTGATAAAATCGCCAGAACTCTGGAGAACGACCTATAATGTTCTCCACAAATCTACTCTGCGACTCATTAAATCCTGAACTACAAGATTCGCCTAAAGCCATCCATTTCCAATCAGGATTATGGTTCTGTCCATGAATTGCGTGGCCTGCTTCGTGTAATGCTCCAAAAATTGCACGAAAGACATCATCTTCAAAATAATGGATTGTCATTCTGGAATCATCATAGTATGCGGATGTAAAAGGATGTTCTGCTTCATCAATTCTTCCGCCTGCTGAATTTGATTTGGTATCAAAACCAACTTGATTCACCAAATCTTCTACGAGTATTTTCTGTATTGGAACAGGTACAGTTCTATTCATGAAATTAGTTCGAACATCTTCACACAGACTTGTGTATTTCTTTACGAGAGGTACTAAACTTGTCCGAAGATCTTTGAAGACCTTTGTCAACTGTTCAGCAGTCATTCTTGGTTCGTAGATATCCAACATCGCATCGTATGGTGTCTTTGATCCAACAGACTCCATCATTATTTCTGCATGTTGTTTAGAGATTAAAAGAAGTTTCTCTAATTCTGGTTCGAATACGCTCCATTGTTTTGATTGCTTCGCCTTTTGCCACAAACTAGTCGTAATGGTTTTTTGCTTAATTTCTGCGGCAATCAAATCTTCTGGAACCTTTGAGCGTCGTTCATAGCTTCGACGCACTTGTTCGATCTCTCTTTGTTGCAGAGAATCATAACTAGTCTTTTTTTTCTCTAATTCATTTAGTATGTTTTCTATCTGCTCATCTGTAGCCATTCTATGCGCTATTCTCCGTAATAGTGCCAATTGTTCAGATCTTTGTTCAAGTCCTCTTGGGGGCATGTATGTTCGTAAATCCCATTGAACTATGCCCATCGCTGTGCGAAATTGAATAATAGATTTAGTAATGTCCAATAACTTTTGGTAAGTCTCCATATACATTATCCCCAGAGCAATAGTGCTCCTGCATCCCAATTTTACAAACTCCTGTCCTGTAAAAACTGTTTGCTTCCAAAAGATTTCCTCAAAGAATGTATCCGAAACAAGTTATCTATTAAAAACGAAAAATTTTGGAAGATTAATAACCTCTCATGATTAATTCTATTTTGAATGTGTAATAACCATCGTCGACGCACACCGTTAGGTCGGAGGTATATTTTCAATGGTAGTTTCAGTTTCCATTATCAATTTCACTATACTGTCTTCTATCACAATGAATCAAGCAGAAACAAACACGCAGCTAACACCTTGGGATGCCTTCTTTGATTTATTAAGTCCAATACTTGATCCTTTGATTGATATCTGGGAGAATTATGCACTAAGGGTGACAATATTATCAACAATCATTTGGTCTTTCTTGATAATATGTGGGCTTGTTTTTCTTGTGTTTGAAGGTGGCGCAATATTACCATTAATTCTGGGAACAAAACCAAAACCGATTAGCAGAACTACACAAGTTCAAACTGGAAGAAGACTTGCTGATGATAAAACTGGTGCAAGACAGAGAACCACTCAAAAAACTGAAAGGGGGGATGAATTAAGAAGTGCTCAGTCTATTGATGAGACCAGAGTACGAGTGACATCCAAAATAAAAAAGCACTACGACAAACTAGTTTTGAATGTCATGATAACCAATGGCAGCGATTCAAAGATTGACATGGTTGTAGTCGATTTGGATTTACCTCAAGGAATTGAAATTGATATTGGATCCTTCAGAATGCAAAGAATTGGTTCTATCGATTCAGGACAAACAGAATCAGCTATTTTTGCATTGAAATCAACTGGAGGTAATCCTGAATCAATTAGTGGTCACGTGGAATTTCTAGGTGCTTCTTATGAAGTATCCAAGGTGCCAATACCTGCCCCAGAAACGGAGGATTGATGCTAAGTTGAGTAACTATAATGAATCTACTATGGCAGAAAAAAATTATTGGCCAGTACTCATTGCAGTCATAAATTTTGGAGCTCTACTACTCTTAGCTCTTAATTATATGAATCCCGATGCTTACTTATGGGATTTCATCTTTGTTGCAGGTGGTGTATATTTCTCAATGAAGTTCATTGGTTATGTTCGCCAAGCACATGAGTATCCCGAAACAGGAGTAATTCCACATGATAGGAAATCTTTTCCCAAAGAAGGGATATATGCACGGATTAGGCATCCTGTTGGTGCTGCAGCGATATACATGAACATGGCCTACGTCTGTTTTGTTAGAAATCTAGTACTTATTCCAATTATACCCTTCTTTGTTGCTTTATGGTATATCTTTGCTATCTATGAAGAGAAAATCATGATTGAACGATTTGGTGATGAATATAGGGAATATATGAAATCAACAGCAATGTTTCGTGGAAGTGGTGCGGACCTTCAAAGACACGCAGCTTCTGGATATGGCATGTACTGATACTTTAAACCTTGAGCTACATCTATTTCGCAACTCAAGGTTTGTTATTATTTTAGAATCCGAACAGGTTAGAGTACTTGGTTTCAAGATATTGTAGATAGGGGCTTGCGGTCGTCTTCTTTCCTGTTATCATTTCAACAAGAACTCCTGGATCGTACATACTTGATTTCTGATGAACATTCCTTACCATCCAATCAATTGCAGGTTTTGAATTTCCCTTCTCTACTTCTGCAAGCCAATTTGGTTCGTCTTTATCCAGTCTTTCAAGCCACATTCCATCATAGACATTACCCATTGCATAACTTGGAAAGTACCCATAATATCCGCTTGCCCAGTGAGTGTCTTGCATCACACCTTCTTTATCATCAGGTACTTTTACTCCAAGATATTCTTCATACCTTTCGTTCCAGATTTGTGGAAGTTCAGAGATAGAGATTTTGTCAGAAAATAGGTCTCTTTCAATTTCGTAACGTATTATGATATGCAGTGAGTAAGTAACTTCATCTGCTTCTATACGAATGAGAGAAGGCTTGACAAGATTTGCAGCCTTTGTGAAATCATCAACACTAATCCCTGAGTAGAGACCTCCTGTAAACTCATTCAACCGAGGTAAGTAGAATTTGATGAACGCAGGAGAGCGACCAATATTATTCTCAATGAAACGTGACTGTGACTCATGAATACCAAAGGAGGCAGCTTCTCCTAGTGGCTGGAATTTCCATTCTTGGTTAAGATTCTGTTCATACAAAGCGTGTCCAGCTTCATGCAAGATTGCATAAATGGCTGATGATACATTGTCTTCATGGTAATGGACAGTGATTCGAACATCGTCATAATATCCAATGGTAAAGGGGTGTTCGACTTCATCGATGCGCCCACCTGCTTTTTCTGTAACTGTGTCATAACCTACAATTGTTGCTAAATCTGTTGCAATCATCCGTTGCATTTCTATTGGTACAGGTTTATCCAAGAATGATGTATCCACACTACTAGACGCCTCAGCGCATTTTGCGGTAAGAGGTACCAATTTATCTCTCAATTCTCTAAAAATCTTAGAGACCTCAACAGATCGCATGCCCCTCTCAAATTGATCCAGCATTGCATCGTAAAGGAATGGGATACCTCTTACTTCAGCTAGAATCTCAGAATATTGTCTGGAGAGGTCAACCATCTTCTCTAATTCTGGTTCGAATATCTTCCAATCATTAGCAGCTTTGGCTTTCTTCCATGTTTCAACACTGATTGCTCGTTGTTTCGCAAGCTTTCCAACAAGCTCTTCTGGAATTTTTGTAAAGGCATCATAGGTTCTTCGAGCGAGGTACAGATTTCTCTTCTGAACATCGGTAAGAACATCAGCATCTTTTTCTACTGCATCAAGTAGTTTTCCCATATCAGGATCAGTGGTCATCCTGTGTGCTATTTGTTGCAACAGTCCAAGTTGTTCACTTCTCAATATGAGACCTCGAGGAGGCATATTTGTTTCGAGATCCCATCCCATTACTCCCGAAGCAGTTTGAAGAAGAATTATTTCTTTTCCTTTTGCAAGTAACTTTTCATAAGCATCCATGAGTATCACCAGAACGACTTTAGGCAGAAATTAGCTAGTTATCTTTCTTCCGTCATGTGCTCTTTCTCAGCCTTATTCTTTCTATTTGGAAAATTGATTATTGTGATTCCCACTATTACTAATACTAATCCGACACCGAAAGTCCAATAGATCGGGTCTTGGGGCATGATTACAGCAGAAAATAGGGTTCCAAATACAGGAACTAGATTAATGAATCCACCAGCACGAGTCGCTCCAAGTTCTCTAATACCGATAAAATAAAAGAGAAACCCAATCACTGTAACAAATGCTCCCAAGTAGATTACATTTACCCAAAATAGTGGATCAAACAAGGCGGGAAGTGTCCAAACTTGTTCATAAAATGCTCCAATTCCAAAGAGTACCGTTCCAATGATTGCACTTCCGATGTTCACCTCAAGGGGAGTCATCGTCTTCATAGCCTCTTTCCCAACTGAAGAGTAAATCCCCCAAGTGACCATTGCGAAGAAAATTATTAGATTCCCAATAAGATACTCAAGATGGAAGTCGATGAGAGCTTGTATTCCTACCACAAAAACAATCCCTGTAAATGCAATGATGAAACCGGAATACTGCCACTTTCGGCCCAATCGTTCTTTATGCACGATATGAGCAACAAGACTTACTGTTGCGGGATTAAAACCAGCGATAATAGAACCTTGAGCTGCAGTGGTGAAACGCATTCCTGTAAGAAAGAGGACTCCGTATCCAAATACACCTGTCAAGCCGACGAGTGTAAGCAGTTTCAGGTTTTCTCTTTTGAAGAACCTTTTCGATTCCGGTTCTATAATCATCAATAAGATGAGAAAGAATAAACTAGCAATGAAGAACCTAAAGAAACCAATAGTCATCGGAGGAGCTATTGACACGGTAAGCTTTGCTGAGACCCAGCTACCGCCCCAAAATGCCATGGCAACAATCAACATGGCATAATACTTGTACGGTTTAGAAGTCATCAACATATCACCATTGAGATTGAATTCATCCGATAATATACTGATATAAACCGATTTGATGGACTATTTTTATCTTCATTTCACACCAAAGAATTCATATAGGTTGTGCAAAATATTTGCACAGCCGTTGAGGTGGTCTAATGTTAAGTGACGATGAGCTTGAGGAGATTCGTAGGAGAAAAATGCAACTTCTCATGGAACGGGCACAACAACCAAAAGTTGCAGAACCCATGGCTAATGGTCAGGTGAATCAACTATTTGATCATACTTTTTGGGAAACAATCCAGAGAACAAAGATTGCCTTAGTTGATTTTTATGGAGAGTGGTGTAATCCATGTAAAGCACTTTCTCCTATCTTTGTAGAGCTAGCCAAGGATTATGCTGGAAAGGTCTATTTTGGTAAAATCGATATAGACAGAAACAGAATGACTGTTGGACAATTTGGTGTCCAGTCGGTTCCCATGGTCATTGTCTTTAAAGATGGCAAACCAGTTGGAAATCTACCCGGCTTAAGAGGTTACGCAGATTATGACATGGTGATAACTCAACTCCTCGGAAATCCACGTGATGAGAACAGTTATGTCTAATTTCAAAATGAATCAACCCGGAAAAAGGATTATTAAAAAACTCTCCGGCTTCAGAGCGAAAATAGCCAACCAGATGGATTAAACACGAGATTGCGAAGTTGATTGTAAGCATTAACACTTGGTTCAATTATACCTTTTTCCGGGTCTAGGTTAGTCTTTCTAACCATGTGTTATATTTTTCATAATTATAATAAAAGGAATCGCTTCGAAGCAACTTTCTATTTTTTGAAAGACTTATTACGATTGTTACTAGTTTTGCGAACATCTTTATTACGAGGATAAGCTTTCCATAATCTTGCCAGTCTGCCTGGGGGTCTGAATGCGTATGGGAGCTTTGCGGAAAATCGGAAGTATTCTCCTAGTCTATATCGTTCTTGGAATAATATTCTCTTTATTAATCCTCAATGATATTATTAGTATACATGAAGGTAATGTCATCATTGTGATTTTATTTTGGATTTTTCAACCCGTAATTTATGTCTTCAATATACTCTATCATACCTTTCCATTCTTACCTTGATTCTAAAAAGAAGAAAAGAGGTCTCAATCAATGAGACCACCGATGTACTAATGACATCTAACGACGTTTTAGAACAATAATTCCCGCGAAGATCAGAAGTACTGCAACAGATCCTCCCGCAAGAGCTAACTGCATTACAATGTCTGGA
>SDOA01000144.1 GCA_004524595.1 Candidatus Thorarchaeota archaeon
GAAAAACCAGCAGAAACCAACAATATGGGCCGATGGCTTAGGCAGGTGGAGCGACAGGCTCTTAACTTGTAGAATATGGGATTTCCGCATATTCAAGGAATGGTCGCGGGTTCAAATCCCGCTCGGCCCGCCATCTTCATTTTGATGAGCAATCCGACTGAGCCACCAGCCGATCATTGTTATTTGGAACAGCCTAGCATATGTCAAGCTGACCGTCCAGGAACGGCACTGGACATTTTGTTTTGAACATGAATGATGTTGCGCGAAGCGTTAATATCAGCATGGAAGTGTTCTTCGCATTGATGACAATAGAAGAATTCACCGGCCTTTGTTTCGGAGGTTGATAATTCGCTAGAAACCCGGATACCTATCTCACCACATTGATGACATGTCTGAGACGTCCATGCAGGACTGACTACCCACACACCTCCATAACTGTGGCCTATGGTTCGACGCATATAACGGACAGTTTCAAAGACTTTTGAAAAGAGATTGGCAGAGAGGTTCCATGACAAATTATTATACCCAGACGGAGCTGAGAAATTCTTCAGATTCTCAAAGACAATAGTTTTTACTTCATGTTCCTCACAGAACCATACAAGTCTTGATGCGACCTGTCTGGCGATTTCTCTGTCTATCCTCCTGATTCTATCCCAGATTGCACCATGATGCCGAAGCTTCTTGAGAATATAAGAGGGATACGGTGAATTCGGGTGCTTGTTTTTCCAGTTGTTTTGTTTTTTCCCTATATCCGACTGTAGCCACTTTGTATCTTCAAGCAGAACTATGCGCTTCTTCAATAGTTGATCCATTTCAATGAGTTCATCGACATATTGTTCATCCTTCTGTACGGATACTGCAATTGGTACACGAAGACCTCTATCAGCACCGGCTCGTCGATGATAACTTGTCTTACCGAGCGCAGTTTCTATGACCTCACAAGTAGGTGGCAGGAATGGGAGGTGGAGAATAGCTTTGTGCGCACGAAACACAATCTGTGGAGGTTTGCATCTTCTCGATTTCTTTAATTCCTCCTTTCGTGCTTCCAGTTGTCGCAATTCCTCCAAATCCGTACTTTTCCTACAGCTACGTAGTTTAGTTTGATAGGTGAGATGTTGATATTCAATAGTATTCATCAGCTGTTGATGCATATCACAGAACTTAGCCGCTCGAAATCTAAGCTGCTTTGCTCGTTGAAGTTGTCCATTTCTCTTGGCTCTATCTGCATTTTGCAGGTCCTTCTTTATAGCCTTTGGAAACCAGTTGAGAAATCGAAAACTGAGCGTCTTGGTCCTGTATGGGGAACCGGTATGTTCAATCCCTTCTAGGGGTTCGGAAAGTTTCAAGAAGAACAGAATCTCGTTCTCTCGTTCTGAATCCCTATCAAGACTATACCAGTATCCCTGTCCAATATCATTTTCAGAGCTGGCTGAGAAGTCCTCTGAGAAGGATAGCATCTTTGGTACTGAGAAAGGATACCCCTCTGTGAACCAACTTGCCAGAGCATTCTTGACAGTGGGCATGACCAGATCGGGATTCTGTACGAGCAACTTCTTTACTCGCACCCGCTGGCTCTTCCTGAAGCCAAGAGGTTCCTGCCGTTCTGTGAGGATTGACTCATCCAGTAAGCGACGGAGTTGTTTGAGGACAGAAACGACATAATAGTAGTTCTTACCATTAGTCTTGATTGCCGAACACTCCTTTCGGATTATTCTTATCAGTGATGAGGAGATGTACTTGTTCTTCAAGAATTTCAGGGCTAACTCTTTATCTCTAAGAAGAACTGACAGAGATGTGACCATCAGCTGCCTCCTCCTCCAGTCAGACAGAATCACTCGTGCTGCCTCTTCCAAGGCATTCCGATACATTCTCTCAAAACAGATACTCTTGACCTCTTCATTGTCGCGATATCTGAGATATCCGATCTTCTTTAAGAGGTCGTAGCCCTTTCCCCGATACTCAGATAGCTGCCTGCCAACTGATTCAGCCTGTTCATCGGTTTCATAGACTCGTTCAAGGACCATGTTCACGAGTTTAACATAGACTGCGAAGTGTTCACCAAGACGTAGAACATCAACTCTCTTGAGTTTGTGACTACTCCCTGATTCACCTGAGACTCTTGACGTTAGTTCAATCAGAGAATCGGGTCTTCTTCCTTTCCCCTGTCGAGCTACGACGCGGTCCACAGAATTGAGAGTGAATGACTCGGTGAGATATCGAAGCCCAGTCTTTGGCGTTCCCGATGATGAGGATATAAATTTGTCATCCATTGTCTGTTGCTCTGCAGTACTGGACTGCTTTGGCTCCCGGGGACGACGCCGGGCTTTTTCATGCTTAATCATCGGTCACCACTCTCAATATATGATACAGAATTATATTCTCATATTAGGATATAAATTTACCAAGACTAGTAAAGTAAAACCTCAATCTAGTTGAATATAATGCACTAAAATGGCATATTTTATAGAATATAGAAAAATAACATTACTCAAGAAAATTAATATAATTATAAGTCAATAATGAGTTTCGTATAGATGAGGACCGCAAGATTCCCGAAAGACCCCGGGAAGGTTCTTACAAAGGCCCTGCAGATGGGGCTCACATCCACTGCATATCTGGCACGAAGTCGCGTGACGAAGACAACAAGACATCTGTACTGGGGAGGAAAGGGACGCAAGGGAATCAGAAGAATTCTGAACGAAGGACTTACTGCATATCAAGTTTCGGTCAGGCATAGGAGACCCAATGCACGACACCTACAGGTCATCGAGAACAACATTCGCCGCAACTACAACAAGATCATCCTGAACACAGCCGTAGCCTACGGGAATATCGAGGAGAAGAGAAGGAGGCGTGACGAGGACAGGAAATACCTCAACACCCTTGCAGACTACTTCGGTGCGAAGATACGGAATATGAGTGCATCGAGATTTCCATTTCCTGTACCACCGAAGATACACACTGCAGACGGAACCACAAGACGTGGGTACCCAGGAAACTCTCGTATACCTGAATATGTTCCGCGCCATGTTGCTCCTGAACTGGACTTTGTTGATATGATCCGAAGTCATGGTAGCGAACTTGCCCGTCAGTGCATGAGGTACTCGGTGCCAATGCGAGAGGCAAAGCGATACCTGGACAGGCTCATTGACTACCTAATTCCATATCTCGAGTATGTCTACACAGAGGGACAGACAGGGGAGAAGGGATTCATCTATGGTGGGATGAGAGAACTCCGTAAGATTATCGATGAGATACGAATCCACTACAGAGGCGTCAATGGACGCCCACAGTCAATCACAGGAGAGATTGCAGAGAAGGTTTTTGCGCAAAGAGGAGGAGTCACACAAGAGGATTCGGAAATCAGCGAATCAGATCGAACAGAACAGGTCAGTGATGATGATGAGAGAGAGTACTCTGACCTAGAAACCATAGATGAAGAAGGCATCGATAGATTCTTCGATCATATTCTTGCTGGATGTGACACCAATACAAATCCACACTGGAAGGTGCATATGGAGAAAACCAGAGCTTTGGTCAAGCAGAGAATTCTAACCCGAGATGATGCGAAACATATACTGAACCTCATGCTTGAGGATAGCAGGAAGAGAGGCGCCGCCTTTCATGACTTCATCGCGAACTCGGAGTTCACCATTCGACCCTTCTCACTCCTTGGCCCCATCAGACATGGTGATGAATTGGTCACAGACAATCCTGAGCTGTTGTTCACCTGTGAAACAAGTGTTGCAGATGGCCGTGGGCGAATTGATATTCTGGTCTTTCGAAGAAAGTATCTGAAACGGGTTGATGAATCACCAGCAACGATTATCTGGGAACCATGCATCCTCATTGAGATTAAGACAAAGAGCTTCTACGGACTCGACCTCTATGCAATACCAACTAGATCGAGAGATACAAAGAAAAGAGTCGTCGAACCAGTTCTAGAGAAGAGAAGGTCAGAGAAGTCTGAATGGAGAGAGATCATCGAGTCCACTCCTGACAAATATGCGAAGAACCAGCTAGAAGCCTATGAGAGAGTCATACTCTCAGAATACGGACAATATGTGAGAAATGATATTGATCCACCAAAATGTCTGATGAAAGGAGTACTAGTTGCAGATCTTGCAGAGAGCTGGGAAGTACTGAGAGACAACATCAAGAATCTAATCCTTCAAGCCTATCATGCATCTCAAGAGCCAACTCTTTCAGAAAGACAGCACTTTCATCCAATCTTGAGAGGTAAAGAAGTAAGGTTGGGTCTTGTTATGTTCAGTGATTTCGAGGAAAGAACCTCAAAGCCCCTTGAGAATACTATTGAATTCAATCCGTTCTCTCGTTCTAGAAATCGTGACGATGACCGTAATTTCATCCTGTATCTGACCGTTTCTGGCAAAGGCTCTCCTTCAATCTCAGCCGCGGAGATTGCATCTAAATGTCATGGACTAAAATTGATTCAGGGGAGAACAAAGAATAAACACCGAGATATTCTCTGGTTGGATTTTTCCGGTGAGTACATAAATCACAAATTAAGAAAACAGAACCTGCGACTCTCTCTTCAATCAAAGAGCATTCAACAGTTGGTGAGAGAGAAGATTGTCTTTGTTGATTTATCAGGAGAAGTTTCTTCGTACCTACATAAGAGAGAATCAATAGAAGAATTAGGTCAAAAGATTGAAGAAAATATCGAGGGGAAAAGAAAACCATTCATCATTGTTACAGGATTTGATAAGATAAGAGAAAACGTTCCAAGAAGAAAGATATCCCTTCTTGATGGATTGATGACTTGGTTTATTGAACAAGTTCCTCCGCAATCAGCAGCTCTCTGCTTTGATAGACCAGTACCTACGAACCATACGAGTCAGGAATACGATGTTCGTAGTATTGCACCTTTTTACACAAGTAGTCCATGGATGCAGGTTGTAGATGAGATTGTCTACAATACACCAATGGCACCGAGAAGATATGGATCCTATGTTCCTGTTGAGGATGATGTCAGATGGATTGTGACCGAGAAGAAATCAAGTTTATTCTATGATACAGAGGTGATTCCATCTCTATACATGTGGGGAGAGAGGTTCAGACCTGATAGTAACCGAGAGGACAATATCGATAGACAACAGGTATACTATCTTCGTTCAACTTACTCATCAGGAAGGCAGCGTAATCTTGTACAGTATGGTGAGGAGGAATTCTCTAGTGTTTTAGAATTGATTCCCCACCTGAACAGATTCTATGAAATGAGAGATTTCACTAACTCTGAGGAAAACAGTGACAATCAGGAGGTGAATATATTGCAGGAAAAACTAGTAGGAGCCCCTTTGAGTTCACCTTTATTCCTAACAAGAATAATCTTCACGCCAAATCAGGTATCGACTTCAGTTGATAAAGATGGCAGAGTGAAACGATTGATGTCACTATCTGCGATAAACTCTGCTAGAGAATATCGACAGACTCGACTCTTGAGCGAACCAAAAAAGCAGACTACAAATCCACCTCACATTGGTTTACTTAGATTCCATAGCGCTGACACAATTACTATCGTAAGAAGAGAGATTAGTGGGCTGAAACAAACAATAAGAGCAATCGAGAAACGTCATAGTAGGAACGAGGATTGGATTGAATTTCTCAAGTCACTGAAGTCATTTCTAAAATCAGATTTGAGAGAGTATTATAATCAGGATAATGCCTTGAACGCACAAAGAGATATTCGCGTTTTTCTTGAAACCAACAAATTGAGTAAGGAAATATGGATGAAACTCAAGCCGTATCGATCGCATATTCCTAATGGGCTAGGGGGCGAAGAACAAGAGGTTTTAGAGAATCGTCTATACAGAGAGCCAGATCTACTATTGCTGGTGGGAAATCATCTCTTCGTTCTTCTTCTAGTATCACTCTATGAAGCGAAAGCTCTAGACCTTTCAACAGGATTCACAGAGATGCTTTGGGAGTATCTCATCCCTTTTCAATTGAGGACAATAGGATATGCTCCCGAGTACCATTCACATCATAACACTGGAAAATCAATTCTTCATCGTGGAAAACTCATGACAAGATTAGCATCTTGGGCAGAAAATCTGAAGAAAGTTCAAACAAGTGAAAATGTGAGTGAGATTTTCTTTGGTAAAGCCTGTCTAGCTCGGAGTACCAAGAGTGGACCGTTTTCTCACATCTTACTGGCCTTTCAAACCACTATAGGAAGTCGTGAAATGAGAGTTGCTTTCTTGAAGATGCAATTAGAGTACGATGATTCAGTTCATGAAATCTTGAGAAGACTATGTCAAGATAGACCATTCTGGGGAGCAAGTGATTTACTCCTTCTCAAAGGCTTGGCTGAAAACATTGATCTTACCGAAAGTATTGACATTATGGTTACAATTCAAAACGGTACTCAAGGCCTTTGGGTATACAATTCTGCGACTCACAAATGGATACCAATAGGTGAACTAGAATATTATTCACGAAAACAAGAAACAGTCACGCTTCTTACATCAGTCACACTCCGGGAAGACACAACTCTCCAAGAAATAGCATGCAAAAGTATTAGAGAAACACCTACACATCTGAGAGAATCTATTGATATCAGCCTTCAAATCATTTCAGCAGTATTTCGATCAATTCTTCCAGTAAAATGTCATGTTTCTTTAGATTATAATGAAAAGATGTTCAGACTTTCATTAGTTAAAGGCAAGAACAAAAGGAAGGTAGGAGAGCTGTTGATTAAGAGAACAGCTGATATCCTTGAAATTCTCAGAAGACCAGATGTATTATGTGAGCCTGTCATTATCAATAGCAAGCAGTGTGTTTGGAACCGGTTTGATGATATTGAATATGATGATGATGTCAAAATTCTTCAACCATTTGTAATTAGAAAGAATCCATTCAAGATTGATTCACTTGTGTTGCCACAGACAGCAGATGATTTCTGTTCAATCAAAAAAGGAAGTATGTTAAGATTCAAGATTCAGCATGATTCGTACATCTGCCCATTGAGGAGCATCAGTTTAGAAGACATCAGTCAACAATCAGAAGAGCAAGTACAAATTGTAAATCACTTGAGAATGATAGATGGTCAGCGCGGTCAGCCAGAACTATTGTCCAATGAGTCTATACATAGACATGGTACTTGTTGGAAGTTGTCTTTCGATTCGAGAGTTACTCTACCAAAACAAATCTCGGACCTTGAAAAAATAAGGTTTGGAGGTCCTGCCCTTGCTACCCTTTTGGAAACTGGTGTTTTGGCCTATTCAGATTCTACTGGAAACTGGATCTCTCATGAAATTATAATTCCAGAATCAAATAATCTACCAAAGGAGTTTAGAGAATCGATACATCTTGTAAGATGGAGAAAAGATAGTGCTGTTTATCCAGGTCGTTCTCTACTTGATAGTTGGATTCCAGAGATAGCGATTTACAGAGATAGAATTGATTTCAAGGTCATATCGAAACTCGGACTCAGAGAGAAGATGTATTCGATTTTTGAGCCTAATGCTGAGATGCTAGAAAAAGGGAGATTGAAGTCGTTGTTGAGGAAAGGGATGAAGAGAGTTTTAGAGATTGGGGGATTTTCTGAGAGTAGTGCTATGAAACGATTAGGAGATGATGAGATTGCCAGTCATCTCTCCTCTCTCGAGGATGATAAAGGAACAAGACTGCAATATGATTCAGTTCAGATTGAGGCAGGACTATCCAAAGTAGATGTTGTGGTGGCGAATTTTATCACTCGTGATGGTGACTATGTGACGATACCTATGACACAACGATTGTCCATCTATAAAGACTGGACCATAATGGCAGGTGGTATTGAAGTTGATTTTATTCAGAATGAAGTAAGTACTAGATTGGAAGGTCGAAATATTGATGCAAAATTAGTACAAAAAATAGCAGAAGAAGTTATACAATTACTTGAAGAATCAGGTGTGGTTTTCTTTGAATCATAGAAATCAATTATACTCCCACTGGCCCACAGACCGCCCTTTGCCTGTTTTTATCTTATAGAGATTGTGGTGTTGCCGAGGACTACGGATATCATATATAACTCATAATCAAACCATGGCGTATCTAGATACCTAGAGGTTCAAACAAAGAAATATATGCCCTGATGAGATGAAGCCATGTGAGTTTCAATGAGAGCGAATGTAGTCAGAACAGTCAGGTTTGCACTACTGGCTAGTTGTCTGATTCTGTTCTTTCAACCAGTAGTAACAGCACAGATTGTTAGCACATCTTTTGAACCACTGACTGATGACTCGAAGCAGTGGACTTTCCAATTTCTTAATCAACGCATTGGATATGATCATATCTATGGTAATTTTTCATTGAGAGTGACCTTTAGCGAACCTGTTGAGTATGTCATATTCAATATTTTTGAAACCGAGATAATAGATGATGTCGAGTATACAGCTACGTATATTATCGCGAATGTGACATCAGAACCCTACGAATGTAATTTCAGTACTTTGGATTATTCAATTGGAGTACATTGGGTTAATCAATTGGTCTGCTATGTACCAAATAGTGGTGTTAGGGGTGGTGGAAATAGGTACTTCTTCGAGCATCAGGATAAATCAGGTGACCAGATTTTATACACACGCGCCTCAGCAGCAGTTCTCGCTGCGATTGTAGCTACCATCTTTGGTGCGGATTTTGCTGTGTATAATCTTGGTAAGTGGTATTTATCAAGACCTCGTCCATCTCGATTTGAGAGGTAATTATTTGTGTGATATTAGTAACGCAGTATTGGTCTGTAAGAGCATATTAGAAACAAGAATTGTAGATTTCACAAGCCATATAACGAGGCTGACCATAGCCCGAACTATCTCTAGGATATGGAGTCGCTAGGTATGAGCGAGCACAAGAAACTTTACGATCAAGTATTCAAATTAATAGAAAATCATGATGACTGGATGAGCAAGACAATCAATCTCA
>SDOA01000042.1 GCA_004524595.1 Candidatus Thorarchaeota archaeon
ATCTTGTGCATTCTCTTGTCAGTCATCTCTATGGCCTCCTGAGAATGAAGTTGCTGATACTGGTTCCAGTACCCGCATGACTGTTGACAAGACCAGTGTTTGCGTCCTTGACATAGGTCTTGGAGCTCAAGTGCTTCTTGGGAGCGGTGTCGTTGAGATGCATCATGCACTCCAGCGCACTCATGATACCGGTAGCTCCGACTGGATGTCCGTAGCCCATCAATCCACCACCGACGTTGCAAGGTACCTCGCCATCAAGGAAGGTCTGCTTCTCGCGGACAAAGTCCTTCACGGTCTCAGTATTGCACCAGTGAAGTGCCTTGTAGATTTGCACCTCAGAGGAGCTGAAGGCGTCGTGAAGTTCTGCAACATCGATCTCTTTTGCAGCATCTTTGTATTCGATGCCGGCCATGTCGTAGGCAACCTCGCCTGACTTGCGGCAGGCTGCGAACTCAGTCATGTCTGGGTATCCCTTCCCATACTGTTCGTTCCACCCAGGGAAGTCAATACGGTCACCTGCACGGATGGTACAGCTGCTGAGTCCAGCACCATCAATGACAACGTAGTTGTGAGGAGCATGCTTCTTTGCCCATTCCTCGCTCGTGACGAGAGCAAAGGCACCACCGCGGCTCATCAGACAACAGTCCAACCGCTTCAGGGGGTAGCTGATGAGACGGCTCTCCATCACATCATCGACTGTGAGTGTCTTTTTGTGGTATGGTGACTCGGGATTGGTGAAATCACTCCTATACCATTGGGACTTCTCGTTGTCAGCTGCGTAATTTCGGTTCTTCATGGCAGCAAGAGCAAAGTCCTCCTCAGTGAGACCATTCTCTTTCATGAACTTGTAAGCCATGGCAGCATAATAGATGGGATAGATACCACCAGCGAGTGCCTCGTACCTTGTATCCGAGGCTAGCGCAATAAATTCACTCCCCTGTGACTGGGTGACATTATCCATTTCTTCCCACCCAAATACGCCAACACAATCGAAGAGTCCTGACCTCACAGCCAAGAAGGCTCCATAGAGAGCTGACCCTCCTGTGTTTCCTCCATTTTCAATACGCACGTGGGGCAACCCGACTAACCCAAGATGATCATGAATAACCCATTCCATGTCAAACGGACGAATCCGAGTAACTTTCTGGGCAGAGTTGCTTGCCAAAATGTACAGAGAAGTGCGAGTAGACCATGAAATCAAGGTCCCTGAGCGTGAAGTCAGGGATGTCCTTCTGCGTCTCTACAATACAGTTGGCAGCCATAGCCTCTGAGGTTATGTGCATTGGGTAGTCGAAAGGAGTTGCCGCACCGCCTGCGATACATACTTTTCGACTCATAATATATCACTGAATCCGTTTATCCAAGCCGCTCCTATATAGGAGGGGCTGGATTTTCTAAGTTCACGCTTCAAATTCTACTACTTATAGGTTACCTACGACATTCTACAGACTGAAAATCTGATTAAAAATGATACCCAGACCCATTGACGCAACTATGACTGAGAATAAGTTTCCCCATCAAATCTACCAGATAACTCCCCTAAAGAAATTGCCTCATAGATTATGCTTCCCACCTTATCAGGAGCAGCTCCAGTCTTAGCCACAGCTTCTTGGAGTGTAATGTTATCGTGGGTCCTGATTATACCAACCATTCTGTTCCATCGTCTTGTGAATATAACCTCCTCGATGACCAGAATTAATCCTATGAATAACTCGACTGCACCAATCCATGTGCCAATCATGCTCCAACCAAATATTGGGCCAGCTAAAACAAGAAAGCCACCGCCTAAGATAAACATAAGGCCTAAACATGATAAACCATTGAATGCACTCCTCATTGTAAACACCGGATGGTTCTATTCAGCACCTTGTTATTTAAACTACCTCATTTCAACAGTGATACAGAGGTGTCACACTTCTAGCTTGTACTTAACATCTTCGGACGAGTGTATTGTAATGTCAATAAGAGATAGAACTCCAGTTCTCGCTTGAGATTCATTATCCTAGCTGATTTTGAAAAACTGTCGATAGAAAGAAAGGATACCAAAGCATGCAGCCTTCAGGAAGAGCATGCTTGGATCCAAGTATATTGAAAACTATACTTTTGCATGAGACCGGACAATCGATTCAATCTTATCGAGCTTTGCCTGAATATCAGGGTCCTTGATGTTAACAACAATCGAAACATCAATGTCAGCAACCTGTTGGTTACCCTTCTTGTCAGTATAGGGAACATCAACCTTGTAGTTGACTCGGTCTGCCTGTTTTGCCCTGAAGCCCTTGGCCTCTTGCTCGATCTCATAGCCACCCTTGACGGGATACAGGACACCATAGTTCACCATCTGGTAACCTCCATCAGTGATTCCTTTAGTAATCTGCTCCATGATGGATTTATTGTACATATAGCTACCAAGCTGGACTAGGCTCAGGAATGCGAACACACCACCGCCGCTTACTCGAGCAGCCTTGGCTTCTTGCACTCCAGTGGCAATGACGCGAAGGTCTGAAACGAAGACCTGTCCCTTGATTACAGACTTGCCGGTCTCAACCCAGCCATCACAAATTACTGCGAATTCCTCACCAGGTAGTTTACAGAAATTCTGAACAAAGAATCTCTCGAATTCAGCCAGTTTGTCTGCCTTTCTCGCACGCATCATCTTGTCAAAGAGAATGTATGCTTTCTCCGAGAACATAGCGGGATCCACTAAAATGGCATCCTTCATGATCTCACCAAATATCTGGAACTCCGAAGGTTCAATCTTTTCGAATACTTTTCGCAATTCGTTTCCAACGTCGCCTGATTTTCCTTTTTGCATCTTCTCGATGACTTCTTTTCTCAATTTATCAAAGTCTACACCCATTTTGAAAACCTCTTTGTTATTCAATGATTGCAATCCAGTAGTATTTGTAACAGAGATATTAAGGATAGCTTGCATAGGTTCCAAGAATAACATAAGTTGATTCCTTTTTTTCATAGACGCAATTAGTGCAAAAGATCGATAATGAAATTTCAGCGGCAAACATAGCTTTGTCATCATTCAAAAAATGAGTATTTGTTCTTCAGTAACAAGATTCTAATAGAGGTTCTCTTGAGTATAACAGTTACTTCGCATAATACGGAGGAGAAAAATATGGAAGGTAGTGTGTCTTCTTCTGAACAAGGAGTCTCTAAGAGATATATGATATTCCTTGTCGTAGTCATGGGACTTGTGAGCCAGATGGACAGTTGGTTGTCCCTGATTGAAACGAAAGCATTGCCAGGAATAATCACAGAATTCTGGGCTCCAGTAGACGAGGCAGCACGTGCAGTTGCACGGAGCGAATTTGCATTTTTACAAGGCGTTTTCGGAATAATCGTCTTTGGTGTCTTCTTTATAGCATGGTTTGCCGATGCCTATGGAAGAAGGGCTGGGATAATGGTCTTGGTACTTACAATGGGGATTCCATCAATCCTCATAGTATTCCTTTCTATAAACGTCTACATTTTCCTGCTACTATACTCAGTAGTGATTATGGCAACAACATCAAATCTATGGGAAGTGCCTGTTTCAGAGGAGGCTCCTGCAAAGAGCCGAGGGCTCTATGGAAGTATTGCGTTCCTTATTGGAGTCATTCCATTATATGCAATTCTGGGAACACGCATCATCGATAGCTTTGGTTGGGTGTGGGGCTATGGTGTGATGTTCTTCTTGATGTTGATACTCATGGTCCTTCTATACTTCATGAAAGAACCCCAGAGATGGAAAGATTCTGTTGAGGCAAGGCAAAACCTAAGACTTGGTGTGATGCAAGCACTGAGAAAACTGAGAAAAGAAGATCGGAAATACATCATAATAGCGACAATAGTCTACCTGGCTTGGACTATCTCATTTAAAATGGCAACGACATTCGGTGGAGAATATTTTGTGCAAGTACTTAATTACACGGACGATGAGTTCAACTCGATCTTGACGATAGCTGGATTACTCCTTCCAGTGAGTGCTTTAATTTCGGGAATTCTGCTCGACAAAGGTGGAAGGAACTTGGTACTTGTATTGGGTTCATTGGGTTCGGTTGTCAGCCTGGCAGCGTTAGGTCTGACGGGATTGCCAATCACATATCAACTAGCCTACTTCTTTATGGCGATGGTCCTAGCGTGGATCTATGTCTATCTTGCTGAGATATTCACCACAGAAGTGAGATCTACGAGTATTGGTGTCTGTGTTACAGGAGCACGATTGGGTTATGTCGTTGGTCCCCTGCTCTCATCGCTGTTGATTTCAATGTTTCCAGTAATGGATGGTTTCTGGATTGTTGCAGGTGTGCTAATGCTCATACCTCTCTTCACACTGCTTGCAAGACCTCTTGAAACAAAAGGGAAAACACTTGAAGAAATAGAGGTTGAGAGATAACTGTCACCCTAATGTTGAGGAAACTTTGAATTCTCCTCAACATTTCTTTCTTTTTCACTTCAAATCTAGATAATACGAATATTTCTTCTATATCTCTTATATCTGGAAGAGATGGGATAGTAGTCAATATATAGACGTTAAGAATCCACTTTCTTCTCATGATGACGGGATAGGAGCAGTATAATTTGAGAGTACGATTTCATACAATGAGAACAGGCATAGGTCTACTGATTGCATTACCATTATGTCTTCTAATATTCCTTAGTAATCCACCTTGGGACACACCTGGAGCAGCCACTGCATACTACTCCATCCTTGCCTTTCTTAGTGTGACAATAACAGCAAGTATCGCAAATAGAATACGAATTGATCCTTCAGCATCGAACAATGTTCTATTTGCAGGTACTGGTTATGCATCGATTATCTTTGCTGGCGCAGCTATATTCTATATCCTCACAGGTGAAACACCTGTAATCCATTCTCAGCCTTCGGGTATTTTCCTTAATCTAGTTGCCCTGGCAACCACTGGCATCATTATGGTGCTATATAGTACATTGGATCAAATAACAGTTCACGGAGATTCAAAATGGGAAAAAGAATCGACTCCAATTATTATTATAATAATCTCCGTTGTCATCTTTGTAAGTCTAATGGTCGTAGTCAGACAACCAATTTCGAATGCTTACTTTCTTGGTGCCGGATATGTTACTGGAATAATAGCTACCATCTCATTTACTCTCGCAGCATTCATGATGTTTAGAAATAGAAGAATAGTTACGTCAAGTGATCCGTATCGCATGATAATATCATTCCTATTCTTCGCAGGAGCCTCAATCAATCATATGCTTATACTCCCAGAACCATCATCGAACTGGATTTTTTCCATTGCTCTTATGGGCTTGGGACTCATTGTTGCTAATATTGCCATTAGCTACCCATTCCTGCGGGACATTGGAGTGCGCGATAATGTGGCATATGGCGTAACAATAGTCACTAGCCTATTTGCACTCATTCCCTTTATTTTATCACATGCCATAGAAGTGTTGATTGGTAGTGGAATAATTATAGAAATTGGTGCAACGGTACTCGTTCACGTAGGAGGTGCAGTACTTGCAGGGCTCTCAGCATATGCGCTATATATGAAATTGAAAACTAGATTCTCACCAGGACAGCTAGCAATAGTCTTCTTGCTTATTTTCTGGATGACAGCTGAGGTAGCCATTGTTCTTACTCACTTTACACCAATGTATGGATTTAATTCTGAAACACTAGTACCATATGTTTGTGGAATCATAGTTTCATCGATCATCTTTATTCTTGCAGTTCGAAATATGCTGAATCCAACACACACAAAATTTTGGAGAACCAAGGCAGTTTATGTCCTGGGATTATTGGGTCCAGCGATTTTCATCCTCTTCGGAGAGTATATCAGACTCTTACTTTTCTCATTGTTTCCGGATATGCCAACGACCATTATTGGAACCTCAATAATGTTGGGAATGAGTTACATTGTACTCTATACTCTGTTGACCTACATCTTGCTATTAACAGGAACTTCTGGAGGTGATCTAACCTTCGAATCAATCGGTGCAGCTCTCGCATCGGTCTGGGTCATTGTCATTATTTTGAAATCAAACTTCGGATATGCGACACCAGGTTGGTGGGTTGCAGAATCAATCATGTACATGGCAGTGGTCTTCTTCGCAATCCTTACACTTAATATGTATCTAACAGCAAGTAAGGAATTCGAGAAGACTATTCCCGCTGCTACTGCATTTTCGAATATATTATCAGAAACTATTGTACGACATCAAGAGTTAGCTATTGATAGACTCACAGAATTGACGAGTGAAACACAGACAAGTGAAAAACGACTTGATTTGTTAGCAGGAAGTTTACATGAAATATCACAAGCAAACGAATTTGCAAAATACATTCGGGCAGTGGTGACTGAGACTAAGTTTGAAAGCGATGATTTAGAATCAATAAATCTGATGGACACCATCACTAATGCGATGAATCGTCTAAAGATACCAGATGAAGTGCTAAAATTCAAAGAAGAAAAAGATGAGCTTCATAGAAGATATGCTCTGGCGAATAATCTTCTTGTTGAGGTCTTTTATTATCTCTTCATGGGTATATCGAATAGGATTGGATCAATCGATCTATTAGGTGTAGATGTTTCAGAATCTGAAATATTTCCAGAGACACAATTAGAGATTACCTTTGATATTGTGGTCAAGTCAGCTGATGTAAATGAACGAGTAGGTCTTATCAAGAGATATTCAGAGAGTCACTCAATGGATGTTATTGAATTTGCATACTCTAAACGAATTGTGGGTCTATTTGGAGGGAGCATGAACTGGAATATTGAACTAATATCAAATCAAGATATACTCCTCACTGTAAAAATAATTCTAAATTCTGTATAGTCTATTAACTATGAATTGGAATGAAGAAAAAAAAGAATGGCGAGATTGCTCTCACCATAGGAGAAATGAATGGCTTGGATTGCCATCATATTCCTGGGGGTGGTGTGCACCGCCCTTGAACGGATAGGCTGCTGCCGCAATATCAAAGGCAAGCTCTAATTCAGTGCGAGGGTCAGAGCCAAAGACGTTGATGAGTGCATATTCGAGGAAAAAGTATGTCCACATTCCATTACTATACTCACCTGCATCCCAACCCATCCCCATGATATCACATGTTGCTGCAACATAGACATGTTCAGAATTTGGCATACTCATCAAATCATCACCGAAACCGCCAGCAAAGCAGTGATCGATGAATACGAAGATCTGGTCAGCAATTGCTAGTTTCAAAATAGCAGCAACTTCAACATCCCAGAAATATCCATCTTCCCCATCTTCACCTGCAGTGATATCCCACATACATAACAGACTACTTCCTCTGCTATCACCTGAACCATGCCCAGAGGTTATGAAGGCAATCGTATCTTTTGACCCAGCTTTACCAACCATATCGAGAAGCGCAAGCTTAACGTTGTGTTCGGTGGCAAGTCCATCGTATTTTGGATAAAAGCTTGTGTCATCACCGAGAACGATAATCTCATCGTAGCCAATGTCTAAGAGGTAATAGTACCAGTCGTTAGCATCATCATCACAGTATCTCAGATCACTAATTGCTTTGTAATCACTAATACCAACAACAACAGCATAATGCATTGGTCGCTCGCGAGCCTGCTGATATAAAACCAGATAGTCATCAACAACAATTGAGTTATCCAAATCTATTGCCATACTCGCATTACGGTCTGCAAGCACTGATATTCCCAGTGGAACCATTGCTACTAGCAGTCCGCAGAGCAACATCATACCTAAAAGGTAGATACTCACTCTCTTCATATCTCTCACTCCAATATAGTTTTTCTCCTTCCTTAGGATACAACTACACAGGAAGCCAATCAATAGCGTATATTAGATACTCTTTGAAAGTGTACCTTACGTTTCTAAAACTCGATTCTTTATTCTATGAGGAGAAAACGGTATTTAGAGCCAATTTTACGGTTATATAAACACTCTTTCAAAGCATTGCGAGAATCTAACCATAGAATATTCCAATAATCTCACAATCTAATGAAGATATTATTTGTTAATGACCATTACTGAACTTCGTCTAATGCTGAGTCTTCCGGTCTTTATCAATACAAGGAAGATAGCTGGAACTACGATTGCGGTTACAACCATAAAGGGTATAATAAGACTTGTAGTTGGTGTACCTTCTGGAACTATTCCGTAGAGAAGAACAATGCCTTGAAGACCATCAGCATTCTCAATGATGAGCTGAATATAATTCACACTTGCAGGTAGTTCGGTCAATGATACTTGGAGTTCAGTCTCCTGCCATTGTTTTAGGAAATCAAACGCTTCATTATAGATCTCAATACCATTGACTCTAATCTTAAGGTGACCTGGTGAAGGAGCGTCTTGTTTGAAGGTGTCCCAAACTGAGAGATTCAGCGAGAGAGTTCGTTCAGTGGAATCAAAATCTAGAGAGTTGTTGTCCACTTTGATGATTGGCGCATTATAGAATCGTTCCAGTCGATGGGTCCAATAATTAGTATTGTTGGCGCCAGGAACCATTAACTCCCATGCAACCTCGCCATCACGGGTGACCTCAGTAATAATTACTGGGTCATCCACGCTATTTGTAAGTGCTTTATTAGCAAATATACCGATTGTATTCCCATTTGGTAGTCTATCAGCATCTCCACCCGAGTCCGGAAAATAATAGGATAGATTTGTTGGCCCCCAAGACCAGACCTCTCTCATGATCATATTATCTTCATCAATTTCAAATTCTACAAAACGGGAATATCCTTCATTAGTTCCAAGAACCATTGATGGAGGATAATCAGGATTGTAGAGACCGTTGTCAAATATGATAAATCGATTGGGTCCTATCCACTCCAGACTATGTGGATGGAAGAAGATTGAATCTACTTCATATCCTGAAACATTTAGAATTGTGAAATCACCATAACGCCCTGCAGCCCAAAGGATATTGTTCGTAGTTCTATTGATTTTAAGAATTGTATCTTGATTTCTCATATTGAGAAATATCACATCATCATCTTTATCCCATGAGAAGCTGTTGCTATGCATCCAATCAGTTCCCGCTCTAAAAGTTTCATTTAGATTCAGACCGGTATAGATGGTTTCATTGAAGGGATATTCTATCCGTGCATCCCACTGCCAAACTAAATCTCCAGAGCTATTATATTCGGAGAGAATATCGTATAGAATATATCGTCCATCCCACGTCTCGTTTGAATAGGCATCTTCAAGTACTAGATAGGTATCTGTTTTTGGATTGTAGTCTAGCTCGTGATGACCACCGGGAATTGGTAGAGTTTCAATAACTCCAGTCACATAATTCCATAGTTGTGCATACCCTTCTGCTCCACCCATGAGAACAGTTGTAGAATTGATGAATTTGTGAACCCAATGGAGAGAGTCATCCAACTGTGCCTTGATGTTACCATCGTGGTCATATATAATAACATGACCTACACCAAAAGTTGAAGTTCCATTATCGACTATCATCTCTGTGCAAGGCATTAAAGTAAGGCCTTTCTCATAGAGTTCTGGATTGTCCTCTGTAATGATGAGATTAATTGTTGATGGAATGATATCCATATCACCATCCATAATTGTCACAGCGAATATTCGAGCAAGACGACCGATTTTGAGCGCGTCATTAAGAGCGCCTGTAAAATCAAGGTCTCCCTTCTGGAATGATGAGATGGCTGTTTCATCATTGGCAAGGATTTTGGAGAAGATTTCAAATTTCATTGTTATAGTGACATCTGAACTAGAGGGAGGTGTGGATCCAGTTTCGATGATAACAATGTTGTTTTCCACAATGAACCATAGATATCCTGCATCTGTAACATCAATTACTGCTGTTTTCTCCCACCCCTCAACCAGATCTGCAACATCTGGAGAGTTATCTGCAATGTACTGTGATAGAATGATGAAATCATTAATATCATCCCATGAGAGTGTATCATCCTCCAATTTCTCTTTGAGATCCTGTTTGATTAACTGAATTTCTACAGGAGCATCAGCTAAATCGAACGGTTTTGGTGGTGGTGGATTAAGTAAATTCATAATGAAAAAAAGAGTTGGAATTGAAATGAGTAATAGTATTCCGATTACAATGAGGACTTTCTTTCTTGGTTGCATGCTGGTTTAAGATTTTTTCAAGATATAAAAAGAAGAGGTAATTGATTTCTCCATTTTCTGAAGTATCTTTATCATCAAAATAGTATCATAGAAGTTAGCGGAATTGACAGTCTAGCAATCAAAAACACAAAGAGGTACAAGCATTTCATTGGTGCTGATACCACCATGATGTCCTGCCATAACAAGCGGTTCGAAACCAGGAAAACAGTTTACAATGGCATTGCCTTCATTGAAAATAAGTGTATAATCTCCCACTCGATCATATAACCGAGGATGAGCATTATAAAGCCCAAACCAATTATCTTCTATCAAATCTGCACTTGAGCGAAGTTCACATGCATTCTCGAATTTGGTATGAACGTATTTTTCAAATTGGTCAATCTTTCTGGAACGAACATATGCATAGACACTTCGAGTATCACCGCACAGAGGTAATATGAGACATTCTTCAAATGCAGGGTGTTCATGCGTGTAGATAACATTGGTTTGTTCTACATCGTTAAAGCCATGGTCACCAGTGACGATAATTTTCGTGTCTGAGCCTTCCAAGGATTCAATGAGAGTTAAAAGGTGATTATCAAATTCTTTTAGCTGTTGTTGTGCTTCTGTACTTGATGATCCATGCATATGGGCGGATGCATCAAGTCCCGGCCAATATCCATAGATATAACTCTTTGATTTCGATTGTACTACGGCACGTCCTATTTTTTTAAAGAATTGCCTGAGACCTGAATATCTAATTCGATTTGCATTATGGGTAAGATTCTTAGTGAAGACAGAATCCGCGATTTGTTCTGGCATTACAAGGGAGTAATTCGGACCAATTGACGTAAGGATAGGTTTAACACTCACAACGTTCGAGATATCACTTCCAAGTAGATTGTGGTCGATGGTATTACTATACGGTAGAATTCGTGAAACAACGCCATACTCTCTGAGATACACGAACCAACCTGTGACACAATGTTGTTGAGGAGCCACACCGGTCATAATTGAAGTAATAGCAGAACCAGTGGAAGGCAAAAAAACAGAAGTTATAGAATCTGTAAGATGTTTTTGTAATAGAGAATCTGGAGCATAGTTTTTGAGATGATTGTAACCAAGACCATCAACGACTAAGAGGAGAATATGCCGTGCATCTTCTAAATCATAAAGGGATTTGCACCGTAGAGGGGGATAAGTACATTGAACATTAAAGACCTCAGCAATAGAACTTATCAGATTCACGATGCTGTTATGATAATCCGGTTTCATTCGTATCTTTCATCCAATATTGATAACGTATGCAAGAGGATTTTCTGGATTATTAATGTATAGACAGTTCATGGATTATTCAGTCTATTCACTCTTGTAATCCTGAGAGAATCTATTATTAATCCAATCCAATACATCATTATCGTTCATAGTTGGGGGTTTGGTTGGTTTTTCTTGACCCCGTTCTCGTCTTTGTTCCATCAATGAGGAGAGATCGGTCTTCTGTAGAATGTCACCTTTTTTTATTTCGAGCTCTATGACAGTTTCATATGATTCTTCACTCTGAAAGCCCATATGTACATACATGCTTGAGATGAAATCTTTTCCGAGTCTGATTTTACCACTGAAGTTAGTCTTTAACTTCAAATTCTCATAGATATGACTGAATCCAAATTCTCCATGTATTGGTTCCACTCCATTAATAGGAACTGGATTTGTAGTGTTGACATTCATCTGCTCCAGAATTAGTTTTCCTTCTACACAATCATATATCATCTGGAAACCTCGCCAACATGCAGTCGATCCAGCTCTTGCACATATTCCAAAATCAGCAGGAGTGAAAAGGCCTTCACCATCTATACCTACAAGGTCATATATTTCACCATTGTATCGAAATTCATCAGCAATCTGTCCAGTCATTGTAATCACATTGTTGAATTTTCAAAAGTAGTGCGGGAGCGAATACGTAAGAACTTTAGTAGTAGATAAATACTCATGATAAAATGCATGGTTGTATTCTGGGCTGAATTAGAATCAACCAGCGGCACAGATTGGAGATTCGTCTGATGAACCAAAAACAGGTAATTGCAGGTATAATTCTCGTTCTGCTAAGTATCAGTGTGATATATACAGTACTCCTCCTAAGTCAGCCATCTGATTCCAATGATGTCACATCTCCAACAATATCAGTCATTTCTCCAATCAATGGTACAATGGTATCAGGGCAAGTCACAGTATCATTTAATGCCACAGATGAAAGTCCGATTACTACCTATGAGATTAAGATAGATTCAATCTCGAAGTCCAATGGACAATCATACAATTGGGATACAACACTTGAATCCAATGGTATTCATGTTATTCTTTGTAGAGCTATGGATAATTCCTCTAATTGGGGTGAAGCAGCAATATCAGTCACGGTAAATAATACAGATTCTTTCAATAATGCGCCTATTGTGAATATTGTCACACCAAGTCCAGATGTGGTGGTCTCAGGTACAGTTCTAATCTCTGTGTCAGTCAATGATGAAGAATCTCTTAATCCTATTATCTTCATAGATAACGAGTATATTTCAGGTAGTGGTAGTTTTCTGTGGAATACAGAACTCTGGTCCAATGATGTTCATACCATTCTAGCAAATGTCACCGATAGTGGAGGTCTTACAGGATCTGATTCAATTCAGGTCACTGTGGATAACACAGTGACTCCCTTAAACTTCACAGGGGAATTCAAGGTGATGACCTACAATATCGAGCAATCAGGTATCAATGAAGACTGGAAAGAAGTAATCAAAGAAGAAAATCCAGATATTATGATTCTAGTTGAAACTGGTACTTGGGAAGACAATAATGACCTTCTCCTCAATGAGGCTATTGATGAATTTAACGATTATTTTGTGTACGAGTCACCATACACTGGATATTGTGCACAGGGAGTATCATACTCAACAAGTGGTGAGGCGATTCTTAGTCGTTTTCCAATTCGTGATTTCATTCAGATTCCACTAGTTCCCCTTGATGATGAAACTAGCTATGACGTGACACATGATTTCATTCATGCAATTGTAGATGTAAATGGTACTAGTATCCATCTCATCGGAGCACATCTCAAAGCAAGTGGCGGCATAGAGAACGAACAAAGGCGAGAGTGGGAGACTGAGGGTATTATCAACTACATGGATAATCTTGGAGCTGTCCCTATCATGTTCATGGGAGACCTCAACTCGTTCTCTCCTGCAGATACTGGAGACCTCGCGCCTTTAGGAAATCTTGGATATGGTCCCTTGACAATGTTACTCTATCCTGAAGATCCGACCTACGGACAATATTCATCGGAGATGCATAATTTCACTGATGTGTTTCGCACTCTGAATCCTACAGACCCGGGTTATACCTATGGGCATCAAAGCCCTAGTTACCTCTCACGAATTGATTTCATTATAGTTAACAATTTCTTTGTAGATTATCTTATCAATTCGACCTGTGGTGATACTCCACATGCATACACTGGCTCAGACCATTATTCTGTTGATGTCTGGCTAGGATGGGAGTCAACGAATACAACTGACAATTCACCACCTGCTCAAGTCACAGGTCTCGGTGCATTTGCAAATTATACATCTCGAGTCGACCTGTGGTGGGAAGCAAATAATGAAACGGATCTATATCGATACCTTGTCTATCGGGATAGTGTGAAGATTGCTGAGGTCACAACCACATGGTATAACGATACAGGGCTCACTTCAAATACAACATACTTCTATCAGGTTTCAGCCAAGGACATCAATGGTAACGAAGGGAAGAAATCATTGATGATCAATGTGACCACATGGACAATTCAGCCAAGTCATACAGTTGTGATTAATGAGATATTACCAGACCCGTATGAGCTATTCACTCAAGAATGGATTGAACTCTACAATCCTACTGGAGAAGGTGTTAATTTGACAGGGTATATTTTAGACGACATCATTGGAGGAGGTATGCCCCCATATTCAATTCCTTCGGGCAAAATCATTCCAGCAGGTGGATTCTTAGTGTTCTACCTCAATGAAACAGGAGTTATCTTGAATAACGATGGAGATACTGTAAATCTCATCAAACCGGATGGTGTGACTATTCAGGATACCTATACTTACTCATCTTCTTCAGATGACGTCAGTCATGGAAGGCAAACAGATGGAGGTCAGCCATGGACCACATTCTTGAATCCCACTCCAGGTGCAAGTAATAACGGAGCTACTCTCAATCTACATAGTCTGTTTACAAACTGGATCCTCGTAGAGTATTTTGTCAAGAGTGTCCACTAACCGATTAGCATCTTGCGTTGTGAAAACTAGTGGAGGTTTGATCTTGAGGACATTGTTTTGAGCCCCATCCAGACTTACTAATATCTTGAAATCCTTCATTCGTTCTACAACATACTTGGTCTCCTCTGATGCAGGTTCAAGAGAGATAGGATCTCTCACGAGCTCAACGCCAATGAATAAACCAATACCCCGCACATCTCCTATTATTGGATGTCGTGTTTTAAGTTCGTTAAGTCGATCTAACAAATAATTACCTACTTTGAGAGAGTTTTCCTGAAGCTGAAGATTCTGAATGACATCGAGGACTGCAAGACCGACCGCACACGAAACTGAATTTCCACCGGTCGTACTAAAGAATTCCATTCCAGTATGAAAAGATTTAGCGATCTCAGGAGTTGTGATAACTGCCCCTATTGGGTGACCATTCCCGATTGGTTTGCCCAGAGTCACAATATCAGGAATAACGCCTTGAGTCTCAAAACCCCAAAAATGAGTGCCCATTCTTCCAAATCCAGTCTGTACTTCATCAACTATGCATACCCCTCCAGCTTTACGAACATGTTTGAATGATGCTTCAAGATAGCCCTGTGGAAAGATAATCTGTCCACCACATCCCATTAATGGTTCACAGATGAATGCCATTATCTTTCGGTTTCGTTTTTCGATGTTCTGAATTGCTTCACAGACATCTTGCGCATATTTCTCGCCAGCGCTGGAATCAGAGGACTTGAAAACTCCACGGTACCCATCAGGCATCCTCACCTTGTGAACATGTGCAGGAGCACCTTCGCCGCCAGGACCATCATGTTTGTAGGAGCTGATATCAATCAGACGCTCAGTATTCCCATGATAAGCACCCTCGATGGCAATGATATCCCGCTGCTTCGTATGAGTTCGTGCCAGTCTCAATGCGAGCTCGTTTGCCTCACTTCCGCTGTTAACGAAGAAACAGACACTGAGTGGTTCGGGAAATTTTGCACAGAGCCGGTCAGCATAGTTCACGAGTAAGTGGCTTAGATATCGGGAATTCGTATTCAAAACAGCTGCCTGCCGAGAGAGCGCATCGACAACTATTGGATTACAATGACCAACCTGAGGAACATTATTTCGAATGTCTAGATACTCCTGCCCTTCATCATCATATAGGTATTGCATGAAACCACGGACAATTTTTAATGGTGACTTGTAAGAGATACTGAGAGATTTAGACAGGTATTTTTCACGCATTGTAAGAATCTTAGATTTGGAGAGCTCGGATTCAGGAAATATATCATGTGGAATTCCTAAAATGAGGTTCGAGTCAGGGCATATACTTTTCCAAACTTCACGTTGACTCGGGGGTGCTAGACCAAAGAAATCTCCCTTCTTATCTAATAGATCCACAATTAGTTGGAAATGTAAGTGAGATGGCCAACCCCCATTTTCAGAGATATCACCAACTTCACCAATCTGCTGTCCCACGTCAATGAGCGCACCTACTTCAACATCAACCATGGATTTCTTGCTCAGGTGTCCATATAGTGTGTAAAATTTTAGGTTCTGTTCAGGTATTTTGTGTTCTATAATGAGTGAAGGGCCATTATCAGAGGGATGATCGTTATCTTTGAAACTGTGAATTCTTCCGGCAATTGGGCAATGAACGGAGGTCCCTGGCTTTACGATGAGGTCGGTGGCAAGGTGAATTGTTCTAGTTTCTTCATAATTGTTATCAGGAGATGTATATTGAGAACTGAGATATATGAGTCGAGCCTCATTATAACGACCAATCCCCACCATTGCCTTTGAATTATTAATCACATGATTAAAAACATCATCCAATTTTTGAGGATCTTCAAGATGAGTGGGATTAGGAATACTCACACTGCCAACATGTAGGTCTACAACACAACACGATTCATTTGTCAAAGGTAATTCTAAGACGTGCCCAAATTTATCTTGGTTTTCTACGAGCCACTTAACAATCGTGCTCGAATTAAGACAAGGCTCTTTGCCACAGGCGTTCCTGAACATATATGTTGCAAATCGAGGGTGAATCGCCCTTAATTTCGAGAGCATATTCCACGCAGAAACCTCACTAATTCGAAGATACTCATTATCAGGCTCTTGCGCTTGTTGATATGCAGAAATTGAAACACTCATCGCAAGCCTTGTACAAATCAGAGGGAAGAGAAGTTCAATCTCATTTTCTGTGAGTGGCGAAACTGAATGATAACCACGAAGTATCTGTTGAGCAGTAGTAAGAGGACTTGCCTTGTCAAGAATAGCATATGCAATTGTTACTGCAATCTCAAAGACAGTATATGAGAAGATCATGTCACCAAAGTCCAACAGGCCAAATGAACGGTTTTCATCATGTGGTCTATTGACAACGATATTGTAATCATTAGTATCATTGTGAATTATGCTACAACGGAGGTTCTTGAAATAAGGGAGAACTGAGGTCTCAAAGAGACCTAGAAAGTAATCAATGATATCTCTCTTTTCTAAGTCCTCTATACTTGCACTATATTGGCTGATGACCTCACTCGCATTCTTCATATCCCAATAGAACTTACTATGGGCAGCAGGATGAGAGAAGTTCTTTAATCCAATTGTGAGATTTCCTATGCTTTGTCCTAGACTATTCAGTAAATCAGGGGAATGGGGATTTATTTTAGCAAGTACCACACCAGGTAAATAGACCAATAGTCGGATAAAATATCGAGTACCATGGGTATCTTCCCAGGTATCTATCTCACACCCACTCTTTGACTGGACTACTCTTGGAAAGCGCAATAATTCCCTAACATCATTAAGGTGATTTAGAACAGCATTCTGAAATTCGAGATTTTCCATCTTTTCAGAAGCGGCTGAAATCTTGAGAATATACTCTTCTCCAGTATCAGTAGAGAGACGGAAATTTCTATCCCGTTCACTGGGCAATTCGTACACTGTACCTTTTAGATCATAGAGTGTTTCAGCTATTGTCATAGCTGCTTTCTCATTAAATGGGGGGCGTTCACTGTCCTTGGATTGCATCTTTTAGCCGCTCCAATATGGTTATACTTCCAATCATCAATCATCGTATAAATATCAGCCTCATTCCCTTCAGCATATGTCTCAGAGATTACGGCGAAGATAAACCTTATATTTGCCAATAATATTTATTATAACTATTAGTGGCAATATTTTATTATAATATTGCCATAAAATAATGTCCGGTGTGAAAAAAATGGGATGGAATAATGATTTACCCCGTAGCGCTCTTGTAGTACTCGATCATATCTCAGCAGAAGGACCGATGGCACCTCGAGAAATTTCGAGAAAATTCAATGTACCTCTCAGGACTGTGACCTTTGCATTAAAGAAACTGACCCGACTTGATCTACTTAGAAAGACGCCGGACCTTATGGATATGCGACGACCACGGTATCATGCAAATACAACACGAGTACGAGAACTATCTGATGTTATAGACCTCCTCAGGATACAAATGGGGATTCAATTAAGGGCTATATAGGCAAATTGACTGCATAACAAGTTTAGAATCAAAATCCTGAGCTAGAATGAGTCAGCCAAAAGACTTCTATCTAGCATCACACATACTTACTTCCATTGGAGGATTTCATATTGGTATCATTTGATAGCAAAGAACAACTTATGGAAATATTTCACAAGTTCTGGGCTGAAGCCAAAAAAGAAACTGAAGTCATGGAGAAACTCGCAAAATCACAGGTGGTTGTAAGATTTGATATTGAAGACCCTGAGGCACACCTCACCATAAATTTCAGAGATCCCGGACCAGGTGGAGAAATGGGAACACTCTCCTTTGACAGTGATGTAGAACCTGAGATCACTGTTTGGTCAAAATCTGAAACAACGAATAAGTTCTGGCAGGATAAGTTGAGTACAACTGTTGCAATGGCTAGAGGTCAGGTAAAGCTTGAGGGATCAGTTTCCAAAGCCCTTGGGTTACTCTCAAAGATAAAACCATTGTACAAAATCTATCCTGAAGTATTAAGGGAGATGGGATTGACTCACCTTATTCTTTAAGATTGAACTCTTGAGAGAGAGAAAATGAAGGATTTACAGGTTGTAGATAACCTGATTATCACCATATTGGTCGACAATGTGATTGAATGGTCTGGTAGTGAAACTCATGACAATGTGATGATTACCAATCAATGGGTTAAGGGGAAGAAAGCAAACCCAATTCATGTGTTTGGAGGTCATGGGTTAGCGTTTCTTATCCAGACCCAAATTGGTGAGAACACTTATGAGATACTCTACGATACAGGACCATCTGGAGAAATAATCAGTCATAATATTGAAGCATTAGGTCTGGATATATCTGGTGTAGCTGCAATTGTCATGAGTCATGGTCATTGGGATCATTTTGGTGGTCTATTGGAGGTTCTGAAGAAGATAGGTCATAAGAACGTGCCAGTCCATATTCATCCAAGGATGATGGCGCTACGACGAACTGCGGCTCAGACTGAACAGGGAATGAAGATCATTAACTTTCCATCGGTACCAACACTTGATGAGATAAAATCAGCTAGTGGCACACCAGTCATATCAATTGAACCAGTGCTACTTGCAGGTAACACAATTCTAAGGACAGGAGAGATCCCTCGTCGGAATGACTATGAGATTGGTTTTCCAAATCATCAAGCTCTTGTCGATGGAAAATGGATTGATGATTCGAAGGTAATAGATGATAACTGTCTCGCAATTCTCACTAAGGAGGGACTTGTCATCGTGACTGGTTGCGCACACTCAGGGATAGTAAATTCAATCCATGAAGCAATCAATCTCACTGGAGAAAAGAGAGTGCGAGCAGTGATTGGTGGATTCCATCTAATGGGGAAGAATAATGCAATTCAGATCGAGAAGACCATTAAGGACCTCAAAGACATCTCACCTAAGATGCTTGTGCCCTGTCATTGCACAGGAGCACCAGCCCAATATGTCATGAATCAAGAATTTCCTAAAGCGTATGTCACAGGAAGTACAGGCAATCGGTATGTATTTTAAAAGTTAGAGATCATGACTGCGTTCTCATAATTATGGACACACGATAAAGTATATTAACAGATTTTCAGACAGAGAATATATTAACCATAGTTAATGGTGATTAGTCATGGCACAAGCTGTAAATAAACATATGAGTATCGCGGAAGTTGTAATGAAGTGGCCAAAGGCTGCTGGTGCGTTCATGGAGGCAGGTCTACATTGTTATGGATGTGCAGCTGCACGCTTCGAAACAATAGAACAAGGAGCACTAGCTCATGGTATTGATCCCGATAAGCTGATCGAAGCAATCAATGAAGTGATTGAAGAAACTGAGTAGAACTCGAATTGATCCAGCCCTCAATATAGATGGGCTGGTTCTGTATCATCTACTTTTAATTTTGTAATATGTATCTCAATGCAATCGTTCAATGTTAGATATCTAATCTCGCAGAGGTTTTGTTCTCCCGTAGAGACGTCCAGTCTCTTCTTCTGACATCTCAAAACTATGTTCATGCTCAGGAAACACTCCATTCCTCACTTCATCGGAATATTTGGTAACAGCATCTCTGATGATACTCCTAATGTTTGCATATTTCTTAACAAACTTGGGTTTAAAGTCCTCAAAGAGACCTAGCATATCCCATAATACCAAGACTTGACCATCACAATAAGGTCCAGCACCGATTCCAATTGTTGGAATATCAACAGCTTCAGTTATCACTTTCGCAGTTTCTGAAGGCACCAACTCTATGACTATCGAAAATGCTCCAGCTTCTTCCAGACTTTTCGCCTGTTCGACCAAAGCATTTGTCATCTCAGCAGTCCTTCCCTGTACACGATATCCGCCAAGTTGGAAGATGGATTGTGGAGTCAGACCAATATGACCCATCACTGGAATTCCTGAATCGACAACAGCACGCACAATATTAACAACTCGCCCAGCACCCTCAATTTTAACTGATTCAGCTCCACCTTCTTGGAGCATGAGCGCACAATTCTCAAGTGCTTGTTCTTCACTGATCTTGTAGGACATAAAGGGCATATCACCAATGATAAGAGAATCAGGCTTTGCGCGGGAAACAGCTGCACAGTGATGAATTACATCATCGAGAGTGACCGGAATAGTGCTCTCATACCCAAGTAATGCATTACCAACTGAGTCCCCAACAAGAATCATATCAACTCCACATTCACTCAAAATAGCAGCAGTGGGTGCATCATAAGCAGTGAGCATGACAATCTTCTTGCCCTTTTTCTTAAGTTCGCGAATTTTGTGTGTAGTCTTTCTTGCCAAGTCCTATTCGCCACATCCTCTCTACGCAATTGGTTATTTATATAGTTCCTATAGCAGATATGCAATGTATATACATTGGGGAGATTATTAGAGATCTATCTCTTTCTGACGAAAATGCCATTTATACAACTCAACTCCGATTATTGTGGGGAGAGCCAGAAGGATACAGATTATCCAATCGTAGGCAGTCAAGGGAACGATATAGAAATTGAGGTTGTACATAGTCAGTATCTGATTCACTTCAGGAACATACATCAAGAGATAATGTGCGAGATAGATAAGACCCAATAATAGTGCAAATATCCATGTTCCTGGTTCACGGAGGCTCTTATGAATGGGCATGTTAATCCTTCGAATCAACAAGACGAGTGTACTCTCTACAATCAATATTACTGAGAGAAGCATTGACGTGGCTTTGAGGAGAATCCAGATTGGACCTTCGATACTGTAGAAGAGATTAGGTTCGTCAGGTCTGAATACTGCCCAAAATCCACTCATATTCTCAGGTGTAACTTCCACAATACCAAGATAACCTGTAAAGGTTAGGAAGTATACACAAGCTGCTCCAATTGCCATCAGAAGTACATTCAATGCCATAATCTTTCCAAGATTTTTAGTGATTATTTCTTGGCTATCTCGTGGTTTATCTTCCATTGCACGAGGTGATGTTCTATCAAAAACCAACGCCAGACCAGGGAATGAGTGTGTAGTGACAACTAGATAGATTTGTTGCCATTGACTCAAGATCTCGATGGCACTTGGGAGGATAAAGAGAGCTCCAAAGAAGATGATACTTTCAAAGAGGTTTATTGCAACATAGAAATAGATCATCATTCGAATCTTATTGAAGAGTCCTCTTCCCTGATGAACCCCCGAAACGATAGATGCGAAACTATCATCAGTGATGACGATATCAGCTGCCTCTTTCGCAACATCAGTCCCAGTGATGCCCATTGCAATTCCAGCATCACTCATTGCAAGAGCCAAAGCATCGTTGACACCATCTCCCGTCATGGCTACTACTTTCTTCTGGTCCTGATATCGTTCTACGATGATTTGTTTGTGCTCAGGATTGACACGTGCGAAAACATTGGTTCTAGCAAAGTCCTCATTAGTGATATCATGGATTTGATGACCTTCAACAACCAGTGAGTTCTGTGTGAAGACACCCAAATCTTTCGCAATTGTTTTGGCAGTAGCAGCAGCGTCGCCAGTAATCATAATCACATTAATACCAGCGCTATGACATGCCCGGACAGCTTCCTTGACACCTTCACGCGGGGGATCTACAATGCACGCAAATCCCAGATAGATGAGTTTGCTCTCTGTTTTTTCTCGAGCTTTGTTACCAGTTGGAACTGATTCCATTTGCTTATATGCTAGAGAGATGACACGATATCCCTTGGAGGCAAAATCATTTGCGAGTGCAGTCACTCTATCAGCAAGACCAGGCGTCATTATTGATGGTGTGTCCGCACCATCACTGAATTCACAGAGAGGAAGAAGGACTTCAGTAGCACCTTTCACAAATGCTACAAATTTGTCTCCATCTTGACAGATTTTAGACATTCGTTTTAGCTCTGATTCAAATGGAAACTCTTCTACAATAGTATATTTCTTCTTTATACCAGGTTCATCAATACCACTCTTTCTGAACAGAGTGAGTAGAGCAGCGTCAGTGGGATCGCCAAGAGGTATCCAGATGGTTCCTTGATCAGGGATTTCTTCTTTTACTATCTCAGAGTCATTGGCAATTCCCCCACAGGTCACAAGCCTAAAGAGGCCTTTCCATCTGAAGACATCGTTCACTGGTTCTTCTTCAATATCGGCAAGATTAGAGTTTGTGGCGCCCTTTAGAAGCATGATATGACCTGAGGGTTCGTATCCATCTCCTCTAACAGAGAAGAGATTTTTAGTGTCCCAGCAGTATTTTACAGTCATCTGGTTTTTCGTCATGGTCCCAGTTTTGTCACTGCAGATAACACTCACACGACCAAGACTCTCGACTGCCGAGAGATCTCGAATTATCACACCTCTTTTGGCCATTGCAAGAACACCAGTCAGTAAGACAATAGTTGTCAACAGAGGTATGTTGATTGGCATAATAGTCATAGCACGGGTTATTCCAGCTCCAATTCGCTCTGAAACGGTCTGGGGTGTGAAAATGAATGGCTCTCCACTAAGGAAGGGGTAGACAACTACTTGCCACATCACAGACACTGCCATTAAGATAATTGCAGCAATTCCAAGGTACTTAGCAAGAACATTGACTTTTCTTCTTAGAGGAATATCACCTGTATTTAGTGCTTCAAGAGTTCCCTGAATCTTACCAATTTCAGTATGACTGCCAGTTGCAGTCGTAATCACAGTGGCCATGCCGGTTGCGACGTAAGTCCCGAAGAAGACCATGTTCAGTCGATCTGTAAGCATTGAATCTTTGGAAACATGAGCATCCTCATTCTTCATCACCGGAACACTTTCACCAGTAAGTGAAGCTTCCTCTGTCATAAGATTAGACGAAGAGACAATACGCCCATCGGATGGAATCCTATAACCTTGTTCAAGCTTGACAATGTCACCTGGAACAATATCAATCGGAGAGATGTTTGCTTCTTTTCCATTCCTGATAACACGAGCTTCACCAGCAGATAATTGCTCTAGAGCTTCCAGTTTCTTCTGAGCACGAAATTGTTGGATCATAGCAACAATCGCATTGACTGCAACAACGGCAAGCCATACTGTTGCTCCACCTATGGTGTTCAAATCAGAGGGGAAAAAGAAAGCAATTAGAATCAAAGCAAATGAACTTATGATATAGATAGTGATGAGCCAGTTCAGGATAGGAGCAATATAGACTTGCCAGAAGTCACCACGGTATTTAGGAATGGTATTAGGACCTACTTCTTGAAGGCGTTGCTTCGCTTCATCACCTGTAAGCCCTTGCATTCTATCAACATTGAGGGTCTCGAAAACTTCCTCAAGAGGCATAGAATAGTATGCAACAGCGGGTTCAGTCTCTGTGATGGCGTCTTCTTTTGACAAAGCAGGTACCTCTTGAGGTTTCATCAATTGATAGAATCGCAGATAAATGAAACTCGAATGGTCCCATCTTCCCGACTTAATTAATTCGCATGATGTACAACCTTTTGAAGCTTTTCTGTGATAATAGAAACTTACCGGTGGCGATAGATTCTTACGTGGTAAAGTTAAGCAACAAACAACGCACGTGATTCACTGTTTTAGGTGTAGTATAATGGCATATTATTGGGAACCAGTATCAAATCGAAGACAATCTAGATCAAATGGAACACGCATTATAGCTGTACTCATAATAATGATGATAGTTGTATCAGCAGGAATTTTCTACGTGGTCACAGTTGGCCCAAATGACTATATTACACCTAAAGCAAAAGTACGAGTAGCAATTCTAGATTCAGGAATAGATGTTGACCTAGGGCTACAAAATCGGGTTGTTGCAGCAAAGAGTTTCATCACCGTCGCAAATGGGTACAACTATACAGACCTAACGGTTTCTGACTCAAGACCTGATGATGTGGCACATGGAACGATAATCGCGAAACAGATAGCCACAAGCTCAAACATTGATATTGTAAATGGAAAGGTACTCGGAATAAGTGGAACTGCAACAACGCAAGCAATAGTCGAAGCAATCCATTGGGCTGTGGAACAAAATAGTAGTGTTATTAACTTGAGTCTTGGAGGAACACCGACTCTTGGAGACCCTTTGAATGATGCCATAGAATGGGCATTTGCACAAGGAGTCATCGTAGTAGCTTCTGCGGGTAATGATGGAGATAGTGGTATTCTTGGAACAACAATCGAATCCCCTGCATTATATGATGCATGTCTTGCGGTTGGGGCTTTGATGGAAGATGGGACACCTGCGGTGTTCTCATCTATTGGACCAGCCAGAGACCGATATATGAAACCGGACATTGTTGCAGCAGGATATACAACGACCTCAGATGGAACAAGATATTACGGTACAAGCTTTTCTGCACCAAGGGTTGCTATTGGCGCAGCAGAACTTATTGGACACTCAATTGATAAAAACATCACCTACACAGCAGGATCTATTATGACTGCGCTCTTAAAGGGAGCAGATCCGATGGATGAGTATCCATCTTACATAGTAGGTGCCGGGAAACTGAATATTGCAGCGTCATTAGGTTTGATTCAAGAATCATCGATTAATGGAGTCCTGCCAGCAATCAGTTATGCATTTCCTGGACAGTTGCCAATAGAGTATGAACGCCTATTTGCCTCAGATGTGTATAGCTTCAATGTCAGAATCTTTACTGGTGATAATACCACTTTTGAAACTGAAGTTACAAGTACTAATTCAGAAGCCTTCATTGTAGACGAGGTGCTTGTGATTAATCAGATTGGTCGAACTATTGTTACTGTAGAAGTCCCCGATTCTGAAGTTGATTATCTCGAAGGCACAATTACTTTCACGTCAGAACAGTTTGGACAAACTAGTTTGCATGTATCTTTTGATGTGGGAACCGCTATAGCTAGAGTAGCCTTCGATATTGCGCACACCCCTTGGGACATCGACTCTATCTACGGTCAATTTCGAGAGTTCTACAAAATTCTTGTGGAGAATGATATTTCTGTCACAGAGATTCGAGATAGAACTACGATTAATCTGACCACGCTCCAACAGTACGATGCAGTAGTGATTCTTGACCCATGTGCCTATGATATCAATGAAACAGACCCTTCAAATGTGTCAGCATTCTCAATCACATTTTCAGAAGAAGAAACCCAAGCATATCACGACTATTTTGATGCAGGTGGAGGTATTTTCGTCGTTGCTCTTTCAAATTCATCGCTGAATGTATCAGGGCTGAATGAGTTCCTGAACTGGACCGGCTTTTCTCTATCATCTTTCCAAGTGCCAAGTGGAAGTAATCCAGCAGTCATTGACCGAATAGACATTCATATCATAACCTCAGGAGTGAATTATTTCCATTACCTAGGAGCTACTATCCAGATTCCTACAGATGGAGAGAGACTTGCTTGGTATGACATGTTTGGTATGCCTGTCATGGGATGCAAAGAAAGTACTAGCAATGGAAGGATAGTTGTGACAGGGAGTAATTTCATGGTTGATAACTATGGCTTGCTAGGTCTATATGATGGGCCAAATGATAACGCATTACTTGCACTTCGTATCGTTCTATGGTGTACAGGAATGCTTACCTAATGACAAGGTGTACTTTGATACACTTTGATTGCGTGATTACTGTGCCTTTAAATATAAAAGAGGGATAGTCACAGATACTAACAACCTTTCCGAGTCGAAATCGGATATGCTGGTAACGTTGAGCTTGCTCAAAGTTGCCAGCTCACCGCGCATTATTTTTTGTACAACGTAAGATATCAAAGTCTTGTACTTTCTCAAGAATAGTGCTGGATTACTATGTGAAGGTAGTGATCATATCAGAACATCCTCACGGTCTTGTTTATGAGATGGAATGTACCGTCCATGAAGTCCCCCACTTACCTATATAATATCCAACTCTAAAAAAATTCCTGGAAACTATTGCATGTTCCACTTGTTTTCAAGCTACAATGCTTCAACAACTATGTCATCAACAGCAGATTTAACAACCTGAAAACTTCCTCAAAGGGCACAAATTGGACGTGATTCTAGAAAGTGTCGAAAGTCACTAAAGCATCGTATTCTGTCCTCATTGCTTGTACAATATCACATTTCATGAATCATGTCTATACTGGAGCACTATCTCCTTTTCTAACTGAGATACAGACAGATCTTGGTATCAGTTATACTCAGGTGGGTATAATCACTAGTGCAGCTGTGGTTTCAATGACAACTGCGCATCTCTTAGTGGGATATCTTGGTGATAGAGGCTGGAGAGACAAGTTCATCTCGTTCAGTGTGTTACTGGCTGCTTTGGCAATGCTCCTCACAAGTATTGCTGAAGAATTTGTCATTCTGACCATATTCCAAGTCTTTCTGGGTCTGGGAGCATCAGGGTATCATCCAAGTTCATTTCCGACTTTGGCAGAGAAATTTCCAAAAGATAGATCAAAAGCGACTGGAACGCAAGCAATGGGCGGATTGCTAGGAATGGCTATCACCCCGTTCTTAGGAGTCACATTATTTGTTATATTTGGTACTTGGCAGCAGTCACTAAGAGTATTAGCAATTATTGGGATCATTGTCTTCATTCCAACATATCTTTTGATGCGATATTCAAATGGGAAAAAAACGCGACCGGAGGGGATGAATGAATTTAATGAAATTATCACAGACAGTCAAGAAGCTGAATCATGTGATGGGCCAGATGGCTGGACTAAAAATTTCTGGATTGTACTCGTTTTAGAAGGGTTACGAGGAATGGCATTCAGATGTACTTCGCTCTTGATGCCTCTTTATCTCTCGGTACAATATTCAACCGGAACAGTCACTGCAGGGTATCTAACAGCTGTAATGCTATCAGCCGGTCTAGTCGGGGAAGTATTTTCATCCTATTTTTCAGATAAATGGAAGAGGAGAGTGCCTTTCATCATTGTATCAACCGGTATTGCAACACCAGCTCTTCTTCTCCTCAATTATCATCTAAATCCAATTAGCCTTGTCTTCGTACTAATCGTCATAGGATTCTTCTTCTATCTGGGAGATCCTGCAAACACAGCATATCAAACAGAAGTATGTCCAAGAAAATCAAGAGGATTAGCCTTTGGTGTGATTTTCTCTATAGGTTCGATTCCAGGAGCAATATCACCAATAATATTCGGAATTATAGGAGATAGTTATGGTTTAGAGGCGTCAGTGCTATTTCTTGTCATCACAACATTACTTGCAACAATCACTGCTTTATTCTTAAAGGAAGTGTCTGAGAAGAGTAAAGAAATAGAAAGGGTCATCTTAATCGATACCACAATGAAATGAACAATTATTTACTGATAGACACACTGAAATTATCTGTTTGAAGTTGGAATGTAATGCTAGACTATCATATACACCCTAATTATTCATTGGATGCAGAAGGCTCTATAGACGATTATTGTGAGCAAGCCTTAAAGATTGGATTAAGCGAGATTGCATTTACCACGCATCTAGATACTGATGGAGAGGATGATTGTTTTGTGGTTGTCAAAGGTAAAAAAGTAGATGTTCAGTCAAGTTATTGGTTTGAAGACTATGAGGCTTCGATTTGGAAAGCTAACGAAAAGTATCAGGAGAGAGGTCTCCGGATTTTACAAGGGGTAGAAGTTGATTGTTACCCGGGAGTAGAAGAAAAACTCCCAGACCGTTTTTTCTCAACAGACTTTGATATAATTCTAGGATCTGTACACCTTATCGACCACATTGCTATATCCGATGGAAAACGCGCATCTAAAATCATGGAAAAATATACTCTCGAAGATCTAGGTAGAGAGTATTTCACAACACTTCTCGATTGTATAGATTCTGGGCTATTCGATATTCTAGCACATCTGGATCTTTACAGAAGATATGGTGAAAAATACTATGGAAGCTGTATTAACACCTTGTGGGAATCACACATCTCCGATATCATCCAAAAGATGAAGAAACATAAGATTGGGTTTGAGGTGAATACCTCTTCATGGCGTAAGGGTATGGCTGAACCAATGCCATCCATTCAGATAATTGATGCGCTCAGAGAGGGAGGTATCACGAATGTAATTATTGGTTCCGATGCACACACTCCATCTGATGTTGGCACAGGTATTGAAAGAGCTATCAATCTACTGGTCAAAAAGAGTTATTCACATGTATCCAGATATGAAAAGAGGGAGTATACCAAGATACCAATCAGAGCAATTCCATGATTGCAAAAGAGAATTATACGAGAATGACATTATTAGCAAAGGGTGATTGTTTGAGAAATAAAATACCTTTCATTCTTTGCATCATTGGTGGTGCACTCATGCTCTATGCTGGAGTAGTAGGCAGTGTTGGAATCTGGGAACAACTTGGCAATTATGTTGTAGATAATTTTGCACCAGAAGCTAGCCCCATTGTATTTGGAATCTTAGTCATTTTAGGAAACATTGCGAGCCTTGGGGGAATTGCTGTCTTCGTTGGAGGATATTTCCTCACCACTGATCGCGTAGGAATTGGAAAATTCATTATTGGCATTGCAGCAGGCCTAGGTATCTTTGGATTCATTATGCTCATCATCAACATGTATCTAGCAATGGGTGTTGCAGCTTTTGCAGAACTTCTAAACATTCTAGCGACTACTGCATCAATTCTCGGACCAGTCCTAACAATTGTTGCACGCATGATGGCAAAGAAGCCGGAATAAACTCCTATTGAGGAATGCTTATTCGACACTCGATCGTGTTAAGTCTTGATTGCATTGAATGAGAACACTCAAGAAAGAATGCAAAAAGGAGTCAAACTCATAGAGATGGGACTCTTCCAAGAAGCAGTGGAAGAGTTCCAATCTTATTTGCAGCAGCAGCCAGATTCAATTGAGGGATGGTACAATTTAGGATATACGTTGATTGAGTTAAACAAGTATGAAGATGCAATCAAAGCATATGATGAGGCTTTAGCAATTGATAACAGTATCTTTGCCATCTGGTTCAATAAAGGGACCGCTCTCTATGAAATGAAAGACTTTGAGAAAGCCAAGGAATGCTATGAGAAAGCTCTAGACATAGATCCTGATGATGCAGAGGCTTGGAATAATTTAGGTAATTGTTTTTCAAGGCTTGCTGAGGGCAGGAGAGCAATCGAGGCATATACAAGAGCGGTGGCATTGAAACCAGATTACGCAGAGGCATTCTACAATAAAGCCAATGCACACTTCATAGAGGAGGAAGATGAGAAAGCTTTGGCATATGCCGAGGTTGCATTACAACTTAACCCAGAGCTCTCTCAAATGGTTGGTCAATGGATAACTGTCGCAAGAAGTAGATTGCATTCAAAGAGAGAGCAGGAAGAACACGAGAAGAGAGCACTAGAAAAATCTGAGGTACATGATTGACTGATTCATCATACCTAAAAGGAAGATTACTGCTTGTACAACTATGATACCTGGAATAGCTCCTAGTGAAGACATAGAAGCTGATTTGAGAATTAAACCAACATATATCGCACTTCTGGCTATACTCATAGTCTTCAGTGGTATAATCCTTGCTTGGTTAGGGGGACAAGGCATCATTCCTGTAGAACCAGGGATGGTCTTGGGAATAACAATTCTAACTGCAACTGTGATAGTATGTTGTGCATCCTTAATTATGTTAGGATCCGTTGCATCGAAGATACCGGAATATGCAGAGATGGAGCTACGGTTTGAAGAGGGATTAGCTCATTATGAAAACGAGAGATGGGAGAATGCACTTCTAATCTTCACAGAACTATCAGGCTCAAAGATGGATCATAAGCGTGCATTATTCTACGCAGCTTTATGTTACAATAAGCTTGACGACCAAGAAAATGTTAAGAGATATTCTAGGGCGTATCTAAAATTAAGGCCGGATGATAGAGAGGTCTGGGAATTATTGGCTAGTGCCCACAAGAAATTATTCGAATACGAGGAGGCAGAGATTGCATTGCAGAAGGCTTCCAATCTGCCTGAATCATAGAAATCTCCAAGAAAATCGATATTTAAAATCAACCTCGTTTTCCAACAACATTACGAAGATAGCCAATCCCTTCAATATATTGTTCGATCTTGTCACCAACTTTGAGATACTCTGGAGGTTCTCGTGCAAATCCCACACCAGCTGGGGTACCAGTTGCTATAACATCGCCAGGCTCTAGAGTGAAGGCTCGGGAGAGGTATGCAACTATCTGTGGTACCTTGAACATCATTTTAGCGGTGGTTGAATCTTGTTTTATTATTCCATTGACTTTCGTATACATCTTCAGATCAGAAGCATTACCAAGCTCATCACTAGTTACAATGCAGGGTCCCATGGGACAAAAAGCATCTAGCGATTTTCCCCGAATCCACTGACCATCTCCACGCTGGAGGTCTCTTGCAGTGACATCGTTAATAATTGTGTAGCCTGCAATATAGTTCAATGCGTGCTGTTCCTGAACATTTTTACACATTTTCCCTATGATAATACCTAGCTCTACTTCCCAATCGATCTTATTCGAGAGTGAAGGCATTGTAATGATATCATTGGGGCCTATTACACAAGACGGAAATTTGGCAAAAATGACCGGAAATTCTTCGACATCGGACCCTGTTTCCTTGACGTGCTCTAAGTAGTTCTTCCCGAGAGCAACAATCTTACCGGGACGTGGTATTGGTGCTTCAAGAACAACGGAATCAATGGCATGTGTCATAAGACGCTCATCGTGAGGGGTCTGTCCATAACGGTTTACAATTTGACGAATCACATCAATTCCAGATTCCCATTGTAAGAGATCCATCATTGTAGTAGGAAAATTCTGACCATGAATATGATATTTTCTTCCATAATGAGAGGCGGCATCAGGTATATCCAATATTCCTGATTCTAATTCGACTCCAATAGATGGCACGCCCATCCTAGAATATGTGACAAGTCGCATAATATCTAAGCTCCAACCAATTCTTTTATTCGTACTGGTATCAAACATATTCTTGGTGTTTGACCTGTCAGATGAACATACTTTAGATGAACTCCCTGATCATGTATATGTAGCTCTTGGGCGAAGAGGGATGGAACCACTACCATTGAAGGAATGTACATACATATGTGATGGCAAGGAACTTCTACTTCTCAAATTCAGTCAGAACAAAGCAGGTCCTATTGAGAGAGGTCTTGATGAGATTACTGAAGATTGGCTTGTTGAATGTGAGAAATGTAAAAAGCAATTTACGATACGATGTATTATTCGATATGCAGATGGAGAAAGGATAGATACAAGAGTAGATATCATAGATGATAAAGGTAAGAACCTTGGTTGGTTAGGTAGTTATTAGGTGATTCAAGATGTCTAAGACCTACAAAATCTCTGTTCTTCCTGGCGATGGAATTGGTCGCGATGTCATACCGCAAGCTCTTCGTGTACTTGATGCAGTACAACAAACAACGGGAGGGGTTGACACAGAGCTCCATGAATTTGAATGTGGAGGAGAATACTACTCAAGGGAGAACAGAGAATGGTCTAATGAGGCAGAGCTATTCACGAAGAAAGAAGCAGATGCAATCCTGTTAGGTGCAATTGGCGCAAGTGATAGTTCAGGTAAAAGCATTCGGTTAGCAGACGGAAACCTCGCAGGATATAGCGTGGTCATAGGTCTCAGAATGGATCTTGACCTCTATGCAAATGTCAGGCCGGTCAAACTCTATGATGG
>SDOA01000043.1 GCA_004524595.1 Candidatus Thorarchaeota archaeon
ATCTGAAACCTCACCAGTATTCACTCCATTAAAGGGCAGAATATTGGCAAGCATGTTCATCAAAATCGTAAAAGCGATTGCGAAGATATTGATAATTTGGAAATTCTTGTAATTATTAGTCATAAAAAATCCCATATTTATTAACTATAATTAATATTTAAACCTTGTTACTGGTTGCGCTATTAGTTATAGTATTTTCTCACTCCTGCATATAGTACTATGAGGACAATACCTACCACAGCTGTGAATATGAATACATCATTGAGGAATGGTTGGTCAATAGGGGACGTGGTACTAGATGTAGTTGCTGTCGTTGATGTGGTAGTAGGTGGATCTGGAGCGTTCCATCCAGCCAACATTGCCATCATCCACCAGAACGCACGACCTTTCTGTTCACAGCTTGAATAGGTGGTATGTCCTGCCTCATCTCCATTGAAGTCTTCATGTTCAATAGGAATTTGAAGAGTCTCAGCCCCAACGAGATATTCGTATGTGCTATGTTCGCCATTGCTCCAACAATCTAAATCAGCGAAGTCAAACAAGACTTTGTCATTATTGATGCAGTATTGTCGAATCTGTTCATTTCTCAGCCATCGATTATATCCACTGCTATCATCAGACTGAGCATTGCAGGTCATATAGATGAAGGTGATATCGGGATTTGCTGATTCAAGTGAAGCCATGGCATTCAGGTATTGTTGAGTTTCAGCATCGGTATAGTCATACAGTTGACAACACCATGACCAGAGAGAGATTGTCAGTGTAGGATTATTGTTGAGTGTATTCTGAGTGAGTGCTCGAGCGCTTGTTCCTTGCCAGTAGAGGTCTGGTGTGATATAGTCATGAGGCGGATTACCATCAAGAATGCAGAGGGCTTCGACATCAGTGGGTAGAGTAAGATAGCCAATCGAAACATCAAAACTGGAATTTGCAGACTCAAGTCTGGTGAGGCCCTCCGTAATCTGACTACCATGGCTTGTATGAGCATAGTGAATTTTGATGTTCTCTTGAGCAGAATCAATCCATTCACTGGGAATCGCAGCCATGTCTATACAATTATGGTCTATTATCAGCCCACCAGACCAGGATGAGAGTATAGTGCTGTCTGCAACTGGTGTGCATGCAGAGAGCAAAGAGCTTGTAGATAGTATTGTTAGTCCAATTACTACTGTCAATAGAATTCTGTGGCGTGACATTTTGGTTAACTCCTAACCTACTTTTATCTGCGAATTACTCTTGAAATGTTTTTCTCATGTGGGTGAATTTGAAGATTCCATTAATCCAAGAGACCATACATCAGACTCAAGAGGCAATGACATCATTAATACGACAGAGATAGGAGTTACTCTCGATGTTTATATCTTGCTCAATCTTGGGAGGTATCAGGTCCTCATCCTCACCAGAGGTGCTCCTTTCCAATATGATTAGAACGTTGGTGCGCGTAAAGGATGCTGGATATGACACTGTTGAGTTGTGGTATAGCAACCTACCGGAATGGGTAGGTGATACATTGGCAGCATCTTTGGAGGATCTCTCACTCAAGGCATACTCAATACATTTACCAAAATTCCTAGCTGTGTTTGATGAGAAGGAGTTCAATGACGCTGTACTCTCTACATTTGAATTAATAGAGACACTTGACCTCAAGGTTGCGGTACTTCATCCACCTGGTCCTGATGACCTTTCTGAGTCGCAATGGAGCGAGAGGCTTGATCTCATTCTCAAAGAGGCTGCTCCTTCAGATTGCACGGTTGCTCTTGAGAATGTGCCATACATCAAAGATGTTGACATGTTTATCCTAGATCAAATTGGAAAGCTTGAAAACAGTGCTCTTGGAATTACCATCGATATGGAATTCATGCACATCAACGGATCGAACATTGAATGGTTAACAACAGCTTTTGGAGACTGTATTGTCAACATCCATTTCAGAGATAGTGATGGAAATCTCTTAGGTTCAGATGGGCATCGGCAGTATATCATCCCAGGAGAAGGAATGATAGATCTTCATCATGCTGTGAGAGTATTGCACAAATCAATGTACAACGGGCCTCTCACAGTCGAGGTCTCACACCGGCAATCAAGAAACATAATTGATGCTAAGAGATATGCTGAAGAGTGTCTAACAGATCTAAGAAGTGCATGAATGCATCCCTGATGACCCGTAGATTTTGATACATAAATTGAGAGAATTAAAAAAGAGGTGGTGGGAGCGGAACTCCGCTCCCGAGGTGGTGGTTATTGTTTTCTCTCAGTATTAATCCGAACACAGACGATACTCAAAGCAACAACACCGAACACTCCAAGGAGTATAGAGGTGCTGATGAGACCTGTGATGAAGGCGCTTGCTGCAGAAGGTGATTTCATTGGAAACACTGAGAAGATGGGGTCATGTGTGATGGAATGTCCATCCCATTTGGCATAGCATGAACTATAGTAATAGGTCTGACCCCACCAAGATTCGAGGGAATATGCTAGTTCAGCAGCGGGGGTAGCAGTATCATATCCGTAACTGTAGAAGTACATCGGCATCACCGCAGTACCTACATCATATGTCAGACCATCACTTCCCAGAACATAGGTCCCTCCAAACTCGACTGTTGAACGGAGCGTAGTTTGTTCTGAGAACCGCAAGAAACCATTTGGAACGGTTTCACTCACAAGACCTCCCGAGGGTGCTGTCGCCCATTCAGTCATTGTAGGTGGTTCATCACCGGGTTCGGTAAATTCTCCTCCGCCAGTGACAGGATCGGTCTCAGACCAAGTTATGTCATCTGTATATGACGTGGGTGCATAGGGGTCAACATAGATCTCACCAGTCACAGCATAGCTGGAAAAGGAGCTCCAATAGTTCAGTGTGAGCCCGAGCCCGTCCAACTCAAGGGGCACAAGCCCAGTTATTGGATCTGTGAAGTTTCCAACATACTGGTCAATCTTGATGACAGCTGCCTCATCAGTAGTCTCAAATCGAAAAGTGAGTTCAAGACTGTCAATAATCACTGGAAGCGATTCCGGTTCTTCAGTATTGTATTCCCCAGGACAGAATGAACAATACCATATATTGTAAGGTTGGAAGGTCATCAGATCTCCTATGATATCAGTAACTTCAGCACTCCATTCAATCTGTCCATCTGAATTGATATGGGGAAGACCGATGTCACCGAGCTTCGCATTCTCCGCATAGAAATCGTAGACCAACTCAGAGGCAGTCCGGTTCATCTCGTACGTGATCCAGTCGACATGACCATCTTGATCAAAATCGTAAGAGACCTCGCTATAGACAATATCCATCTGTCCATTATCATTAGTATCATTGAACACACTCAGACCTGAGAAGTAATGCTGCATCCATTGTTCTGTATCCTCAGTCCGGAACATCTCATTGACATCATAGCCAAACCCACAATAGTCCCAGTCATAATCATACTCATAAGTACCATTCATGAATAAAGCCCAAGAATACTCTTCCTTCAGATCTGGGATTATGATGTTTGCATCAACAGGTATACCAAATTCATCAGCCCAGCTATATTCAGCCAAATAGTACGAACTAGAATTGCTCTCGGAATAATAAAATGATGAATAGATGAACACCTCATCTCCTGAGAGAGCTCCAGATTCAGGCCACCAGAAGATGCTCCAAAGGTCTGTAATGTCACCTTGACGATTCATCCAAGAGATGTATGAGGCATCAGGGTCTAGCACTACAACTACAAGGAGGTTTGAGAAGGACCAAGAATTAGTCCAGTTAGAATAACTATCTTCTGTAATTATATATCCGTTTCCGAATATATCCTCAACATAATATTCTGCAATGTACCTGAAGCCACCTTCACCAATACTCTCAACATCGCTATAGTATCCAGGTTCAATAGTGATCGAGTAATCATCACCCGTTTCGTTCCACCATTGCCAGCCAACATAGACTCCTGGGAGCATCTCCGTGAAGGGACTGATTGTCTGTGTGGTTTCATACGGTCCAATCACCGTTTCAGCGGCGATACCCATTCCAGATCCAAGAACAAAAAAGATGGATAGTAGAACGAGTGCGGTTAGTTGTTTTTTGTCTGATTTCATAGTACCAATCATCCTGAAATCTTATGGTTCTATGTGAATTACGTATCAAAGTTAATTATAGCAGTTTTCTGTGAACTGTTCAATAGAGAGAGAAAATAAAGTATTATTAATTGCTAAAAATAGATTAAATGTCTTATGATGGTTTAAAATCGTTCCAGTAGCAACCATAAAACAGTATAATTTTATCTTGTTACCTTCTTTTCGAGAGTCACAATCTTGGTCCTTCCACTTTCTATTCGTTTGATGAGTGATTTCCTCTCAAGCGTTGAGAGTGTCACACTAAGAGTTGACTTACTCAGACCGGTTGCACGTCGTAGGTCATCCTGTGTCATCTGGCCGCCACTCTCTTCTAGACGGTTTATGATTCTTCTCTCTGTATTAGTGAGTGTCACAACTACAATTGGCTCAGGTATCTCTTGATTCTGGTTCCTTTCAGCGATTAAGACCTCAAGATCAGACACTCTCTTTTGAAGTCTGAGAACAACGAGAACGGACATATTCACTATTAACACTAGAGAGATAACAAGTGCAATTGTCGTTGCAAGAAAAACGATATCTTTAGCCACTGGTAATGCAGAGACCCATGTCCAGAGGGCAGCCGATAATATTCCAATCGAGAGAATGATGAGGATGATGTCAATCTTCTTCATGAAACCAACGCCGGTCATTCTACTCACTTCAAACCGTAAAGATGGTTCTGACTTAAGAACGCTCCTTCGACAGGATATGGGACAAAGGGATACGATTATTGATGTTTCAAAAGAGGTATAACAGAAATCATTGTAGTTAGAGTAGTGATGCTAGTGTCCAATGCAACAATGAACCAACTCTCTAAGGAAGAATTGAGAGCTTTTCGAAGGTTACATATCGTAAAATCTGCTCTAGACGAATTGAAGAGAAGAGGCATCACAACTGACCTTCCCATATGTCCAGTCTGTAAGAGTCCAAGAATAATAGATGTCAGGTCTTCTCGTGATCTCGGACTATTAGGAGGATTTCAACCAGCCTACTATTGCATCGATTGTGGATGGTATGGGAGGACCATCATTATAATGTCAAACAGACCTGAGAATGATGCTATTCTTGAGGACATGCGAGATGCCTTTGCATCTTTGTACATTTCAGAAGATAGTCATGTATCGGATGATGATTGGCGGGATTAGGAGGAGAATAATAACTCTTCATTTACCATTTGAACTATCATCTCTGGCAACAGAGTCGTCCTCACTTGAACAGACAAGATTTGACCCAACTTCTTGGTTCTCTACATCATAGAACTCACCTGCACATTGTAACCCTTTACTTGCGGAGATAGGTCCAATGATTTGCAGTATCATTGTTGCTAAGATAATGGTACTCAAAATTAGAGTACCAGCTACGTGCGCTTCATCAATACCAAGTTGGAAAAGATTCTGTTCTAGTATCAGAGAGAGACCAACAGCAACTCCTGCTTGCGAAAATAAGCAGAAGCCTAAATACTTGGAGATGTTCTCTGGTGACCGAGTTATTTTGGTACCAATATATGCCCCCATGTATTTTGACAGAATAGACCCAGCGACATAAACAATCGCTAGTAAAAGTATTCCTCCAGTAGCTAGTAAATTGATATCTACTGATGCACCTACATATACAAAAAAGATCATGACTATTGGTGACATGACATCTCTCAATGTATGACATACTGCTTGTTTTTCGGAATCTACCCAATTTGTCATGACAAAACCAAATATCATGCATGCCAGAATTGGGCTGCCATGCAATACTATCATCACACCAACAAGAAGAATAATCATTCCAAGTTCGAATTCCAATAGATCTTTGCGAGTATCCTCACGATTTATGAAGACCGTAATTACTGCACCTGCTAGAAAACCAGCAAAACAGGAAAGGCCAATCTCCCACCCAATGATTAGAATCGAATCTATAATGTTCATAGCGCCACTATAAAATATTCCTAATAGACTGATTGCAATATTTACCAATAAAATGGCGATTACATCATCTACAGCTAAAATATACATCAATGTGTCAGTTAGAGGCCCTTTGCACCTACGTTCCCAAATGACCATGACTGTCGAGGCAGGGTCAGTTGCAACAGCTAATGCTCCAAAGACCAATGCGATATGAAGTTGACCTATTATCATGAACATTAGAAGAGTGACACCAAAGAATACCAATGAAGACACGAAAAAGAGAACTATGCTCATTTTTCTAATTTTGCCAGCAAAGACCTTCTTTTGAATTTCAAGACCAATACTATAACCAATTAGACCTAGAGCGATTTCTACTAATGGAAATAACCCTTGTCTAAGGGCTGACGAGAACATGCCAGTAGTGCCCAAAAAGAGACCAGCCAAAATAAAACCCAAAATCTGAGGAATATTAAAACGTTTCATTATTTTTGCGCCAAGGAATGCCAAGACAAGAGCAGTGCCAATTAGTAGGATAGGATCAGACATGACTTCAACTCATCATTGGGGGTTTTTTTTTGACCATCGCTGTCGAAAAGCATTTGACTTCTTTAAGTAGCTTCTGTTATCAAACGATATCAGAGAACCACAGGTTATAAAAAACGGGATTCATAATTATTAACATCTTCCAATATTGTAATCACAGATATCATTCAGAAAACAAATTTCGCAACGAGGTCTTTGTGCCTTACAGACTTCACGTCCATGACGAACAAGATTATTGTTCAGAGATGGAATGCAATTCCTTGGAATAATATCCTCTAGAATTCTTTGCGCATGTTCTCGTGATACTTTCTGACCGATGAGCCCCAACCGTTTACAGACTCTCCAGACATGTGTATCCACAGGTAGTGTTGATTTGCCAAATGAGAAGAGAAGGACAATTGCTGCTGTCTTGGGACCAACTCCATGAAGAGATGTCAACCATTCTTTTGCTTCTTCTATCTCCATTGATTCTAGATGAGACAGATCGAGTCTACCAACACGATGCTGAATCTCATGAAGAGTTGCCTGAATTCGCTTAGCTTTAAGATTGAACATTCCTGATGGTCGAATGACTTGAGCTAGTTTATCCTGTTGTTCTTGAAGTACCTCTTCCCATGTTGGATATGACTCCTTCAGACTCTCAAATGCTCGAAGCATATTGATATCATTTGTGTGCTGACTCAAAATTGTCATCACGAGTTCATCAATTGGAGGGAGCTCTCTATTACTAACAACATCACCATACTTCTCAATGAGAAGAATGCAGACTTTTTCTGCTTTCAATGCAATATCAACAGTCATCTTCGAAGGTAAAAAGATAATGTTCCCTTTATCAGCGAGATGGTTTGGACTTTGTAATTTTTTTCCCTTTCGATATGCTTTTGTTAGATAATACAATCCGAACTGAGGAACAAAAATGAAAGTCGGCGTTATTTTTGAGAGCACCCGAGGAAGAACAAAAGCAATGGCTGAGGCCATTTGCGAGGGCGTCAGAATTACTGGAGCTGAGTGTGAGTTAATTGATGCACAAAATTTCACTAATCTTACCGATTTTTGTGCAATTACTGTCGGTAGCTCAACCAGAATGAAAAAAGTTCTACCTATGGTCAAGAGAGTTCTAACTGAGCTGCCAACATTGAATAGTATTCCTGTTGCAGGTTTTGGATCCTACGGATGGAGCGGAGAGGCACCTGACGAGATTATAAAAAGATTGATAGAGTTAGGCGGAACTCAGGTCATAGATGGACCGATAAAGGCAAAAGATTATCCAGGAGAGCAAGTTTTAGAAGAGTGTCGTAATTTAGGGAAGAAGCTTGCAGAGACTTGTCATTAGTAGGTCGTATGATTCAATAGATCTTTGGTCTATGTGCAACCTTCGTAACTCTTATCACTCTCACGTAAAAGAAAAATACTTGGTGCTGAAGTAATGGGCCACATTAGAAGACTCACAGGATATGCCCTCAGAAGAAGGGGTCTATTCTTTGGCTATCTCACTTCAGCAGGGATAGGCACGATTTTCAACCTCTTCACCCCACTTGTGTTGATTAGGATTGTTGATATCGCTATTCTAGATGGCCGCCTTAACCTACTTCTCCCATACATACTTCTCTTTATTGGATTTGGAGTACTTTACGCAATCTTCGACATGCTTGGACGATATGGTTCTGCAATCCTCTCTCAACATGTCATTTACACAATGCGTGAAGAGCTATATGAAAGTTTGATGGAGAAAGACCTGTCATTTTATGACCAAAACGAAACCGGACAGTTACTTGCAAGAGTGACTACTGATGTCAGTACGATGCGTGAATTCCTCTATTGGGGGTATAGAGTGATTTTCATCGGTTTTTCACAGTTGATTGGAACTTACATTGTCATGTGGACTGTTCATCCGGTACTTACCACCTACATGCTTGCATGGATACCAGTCATGATCATATTCATCTATACATTTGCAAAGAAGGTCAGACCCATCTTCTTTGCTGCACGTAAACAATATGGAGTTCTGAGTTCTGTTCTTGCTGAGAATGTAGTCGGTCATAAGGTCGTGAGGTCCTATGCATCTGAAGAGAGAGAAGCACTTAGAGTTGAGAGAGAGAACAGAGGATTTCTTGACCTTCGTGTCCGTGCAAGCAAACTCGAATCTTTCTTTCAACCAATGTTACCATCCTTAATCAGCGTAGCAATTGGCGTTCTAATCTTCCTCGGTGGATACATCTACATTGAGGGAAATCTGACCTATGGCGAGTTTATTGGTTTTATCTCACTGATTGGAATGCTAGTTCTGCCAGCTAGATTCTTGTCATGGGGAGTAGGAATGTATCAGAGAGCGTCAGCCTCAGGCGAACGCACATTCTATATCCTTGACGCGATTGAAGAAGTGATGAACCCAGAGAATCCAGTGACCATTTCTGATTTTCAGGGAGCGGTTGATTTCGATACTATATCATTTAGCTATGGCGGAGAAGGATATATTCTCAGAGATGTTGAGTTACATGTCAAGCCAGGGCAGATTGTTGCTCTTCTTGGTGGGACAGGTTCTGGAAAGACAAGTCTTGTCAATCTGATTCCTCGGTTCTATGATGTGGATGGAAATGGAAAGGTAGTATATGAAGGAAAGACTTACAGAGTGAGCAATAACAAGACTGTAAGAATTGATGGCAAAGAGTACAAAGTAATAGATGGTCATGTGAAAATCAATGGTCAAATAATTGACGTAGAACCACCGGGGCAGATTCTTATTGATGGAATTGATATAAGACAATATGCTCTGAGCGATTTGAGAAAGCAGATTGGAATGGTCCATCAGGATCCGTTCTTGTTTTCAGCCACATTGAGAGAGAATATTGCCTTTGGACGTCCTGATGCATCCGAGGAGGACATTGTTAATGCAGCCAAAGCTGCAATGATTCATGAGTTCATTGAGACCCTTGAGGAAGGATATTATTCCGAAGTGGGGGAACGAGGGGTTACTCTTAGTGGAGGACAGAAGCAGAGGATAGCAATTGCGCGAGCATTACTTGCAGATCCAAAAATCTTGATTCTTGATGATTCAACAAGTTCTGTTGATGCAAAGACAGAGATGCTGATCCAGAAGGCATTAGAGAATCTGATGAAGGGACGCACTACTTTCATCATTACCCATCGCCTAAGTACAGTTCGCAATGCGGACTTGATTGTCATAATGGAGAGAGGGCAGATTGTAGAGATGGGGAGCCATGATGAGCTCATGGCAATGGAAAAACAATATTATGAGATCCATCAGACACTCGCGGAGATGGAACTCGCTGCAAGTCTGTCAATGGATACTTTAACCACTTCTAGCATGCAGGGAGGTAGGGGTGTTGAGTAGTTCATTAGACGGTGCTGATGATCCAGATGCTCGAACTTACGAGTACAGTGATTCGACACTACTCAAACGGATGGTTGGTTATCTTCTAGCCTATAGAAAATTATTCGGTGCAGTAGTCATCCTGACAGCGATAGGAATCATTCTCGGCGTATGGGCTCCTTTTATTCTCCGTCAAGCAATAGATGTAGACTTCCAGAGTGGAATACTTCAAGCGATAGCTTTCACAGCTGGACTCTACATTCTTCTTCAAATACTGAATTGGGTAGTGAGTTTTGTTAGCGGGTATCTTATGGCGCTCATGGGACAGAGGGCAGTATACGATATCAGACAGCAATTGTATTCACACGTTCAAAATATGTCCGAGGAGTTTCATGATCATTCATCAAGTGGCAGAGTAATCTCAAGGTTGACAAATGATATAGATAGAATGAGTGAGCTTCTGGGTGGCGAACTCATCAATACTTTTGCGCAGGTATTTGTGGTCTTTGCCATAGGCGCTGCAATGTTCACAGCGAACTTTAGACTAGCTGCTGTTTCACTGTCTATTGTGCCAATCCTCTTATTTACTACCATCTATTTCCGAAAGATAATGCGAGAAGCATACCGAAGGACGAGAAAGACGATATCAAATGTTACATCTAATCTTGCAGAGAGTATTTCGGGAGCAAAGGTTACAAAGAGTTTTGCACGAGAACGACGAAGTGCTGAAATATTTTCTGAGATAAACGAAGCAGACTATCAATCAAATGTCGATGCCGGAAAGGCTCAAGCAGCATTCTTCCCTGTCATTCGTTTCATTGGAGGAGTTGGAACAGCAGTGATATTGCTGTTTGGAGGGTGGTTCCTTCTCAATCCGAGTTTTCTATATATCAACGAGTCTCTAACCCCAATAGTCACACTTGGGACCATTGTCATGTTCGTTCAATTCAGTGAAAGTTTCTTTCGTCCAATCTTGATAATCGCGAACTTCTACACGGCAGTTCAGAGTGCCTTTGCAGGTGGTGAGCGGGTCTTTTCAATCATTGACACCGAATCTGCTGTGCAAGACGCACCAGATGCAATAAAGATGCCTGAGATAGAAGGACATGTCAAATTCGATAATGTAACATTTCGATACGGTGAGGGTCCTCTTGTGTTAAAGAACTTCAATCTTGAAATTCAGCCCGGAGAGACCATCGCAATAGTTGGAGACACTGGAGCTGGCAAGACCACCATTGTAAATCTCTTGAATCGATTATATGATGTGGTCGATGGGTCCATACAGATTGATGGTATAGATATCAGATCAGTCACACAAAAGTCACTTCATGCAAGAATTGGCCTTGTCCTTCAAGATGCCTTCTTATTTATGGGAACTGTGAAGGAGAATATTAAATATGGACGTCAAGACGCAACTGATGATGACATTGTCGAGGCTCTTGATGCTATAGGAGCAAGAAGGATAATTGAAAATCTGGACAATGGTCTCGATACTGAAGTAGGAGAGAGAGGCGCTCGATTATCTGAAGGAGAGCGTCAATTAGTCAGTTTTGCAAGAGCTCTCCTAGCAGACCCTAAGATCCTGATTCTTGATGAGGCGACAAGTTCGATTGACATCTATACTGAACATGCCATTCAGAAGGGGATGAGGGTACTCCTAGCTGGAAGAACGGCTATTGTCATTGCTCACCGACTCTCAACAATTGTAAATGCAGATAGGATTGTGGTCCTTGAGCAGGGAAAAATAGTAGAATCAGGAAGACACGCAGAATTGATGCAGCTCAAAGGAAAGTATCATTCTTTGTACGACCTTCAGATTCGTCCCAGAGCAATGCAGAGATACAACAAAAAAGAGAGAGCCTCCATCTAAAATGGAGGCTTGAGAATACTGCTTACTCGTCAGCAATGAAAACGGTGATTTGCTTTTGGAAATTGAGAGTCAGATGAAAGCAGCCCGTATATGAAGTTAACAACCTTGGTCTCAATGTACAGTGACCGTTCTTTGCTATCATCCATGAGATTCAATCCTCCCAATCAAAATCATCTACATTATCATATGGAAAATCTTTCATTGTTCGTTTCATCGACTTCAGTGATTTGAGCCCATGAAGACCGCTCATTGCTGATGTGATCGATTCCGAAACAAGTTGACCGATATCAAGGAAACTATCAATGCCATGAATGCCATCCTTACCGACAATGATTTGCTTGCCATCCTTGCTTGTAACAACGACACCACTCTTGCTAACAGAGACCATATTATCGTCTCCAAGAACAAATACCTGCTTACCATAAATGAAGACGAGGCCTTCCTTCTCACTCAGGACAAGGATGATCTTTGTTTCTTTAGTATCTTTACCAAAGAGAATTTGAGACTTTTCTTTCGTATCAAAACGTGTGGTCTTATTTTCGCCATTGACATGCTCACTGATTGTTGATTCAATCGCTTGGATAAGGGAATCAGTATTTGTAAAGCCCTTTTCCTGGATATCAGATTCTTTAACAGGTTGTGAGATGTTCTCAAGAGATGATACGCCAATATAGAGTTGTACTCCAGAGAGCTCACCGCGTACAGACTCGCCCATAGCACCCATCTTTGTTTCCGCGATTGCATCAACTGCAAACGTAGATGGACCTACAAAGGCGATGCCTATTCGTACATCATCCTCAAGTAGATAGACCCACAGACAACCTTTAGTCATCTTGACATACGCCTTCTCATGGGAGATTAACTCATAGTCCTGAGTTGTTACCTTTACGTCAGTATCTGGTCTTAGATTCTTCAATCATTATTCCTCCTTAGTCTTTCCAATCGAATGAGTCGATATCATCATCGTCATCAGCCTCGTCTTCATCTTCAATTTCATCGAGGACATCTTCAAATTGATCTGCAACATCCTCAACTGCATCTTGGGCTCTCTCAAGCTCATCAGCAACTCGTTCAAGATGTTCTTGGGCTGCTTCAAGGTCTTCAGCGTCTTCAACTACAATGACATGTTCGTCATCATCATCGTCGAAGGATTCAGCTTCCTCTACGTTCTCGGTACTCTTATTGTTAGCTGTCTGTTCTCGTTGTCGCTCAACTCGATGGGTAAGCCATTGTGCAAGCCGGTAGGCCAGTCTTCCTTCCACTGTCACATAATACGTTCCTCTGACTTCACCCTTTACAACATAACCCGCATCAATGAGGGGATTGAGATGATGAGTAAGTGAACTACCAGTTTTTCCAGTATAGGTCTCAATTTCATTGAAGGTCTTTCCTGCCTGCTTCAGATAGTCAAGTATCTTTAATCGCTCTTCGCTTCCAAGTGGGTCGATTATCTTAGCAACGCGTTCTGGAGGAATACTCTCAATGTCACTCTTACTGACCTTTCTACCCTTACGTCCACTCTTGTGAATTCTGATTCCAGGAATACGAAAGCTCTTGCCTATGCCATCTATATCCTTGATGCTCATCTCAATCGACCTGCCAAGACCATCCATCATATCCTCGAGACTCTCAGTGATGCCGCTGAGATCAATATCTAACTCCCGGACAGGAGGGACTCGAGGTATATCCCGTGGAGGTCTCGGTGGTCGTGGAATTCGTCTGTGAGCTTCTTCTCTTCGTCTTGATGCTTCAGCCCGTCGTTTATGAGACTCTTCTCTCTCGTGGCGGGTCTCTGCAATCTCTTTCTGCAACTCTTCTTTGAGTCTACGAACCTCTTCGAGTTCTTTTTTGATATCATCAATGTGTTCGCCCATTATTATACGCCTAATGTACATTATTACATTTCTGTATATAAATGTATCTAAGTACAGTTACTTATTAGGTAAGGCCCGCAAAGCATAGTCGAAGAATTACGGATAGAGAAGGTATCGTTTCGCCAACAAAAGCCCTTAAGTGCCTTAAATGAACAAAACACGCGAAATACCCTTATTAAGAACAGAGAGTGCCGTTCTCATCCACTGATTGTCTATGAGTTATCAAGACATTCATTGGGGGTTATGTGTATCATGTCAAAGAAAGCAAAACCAGCAACTAAGAAGGCCGCTCCAAAGGGGCCAAAATACACTTTCTTCGTTAAGAAGGCAATACAGGACTTTGCTAAGGACAACAATATGATGGTTGGGAGTGACTCATACGATGCATTCAATATAGCCATTCATAATATGTTGACCACAGCAGCAGACCGCTGCAAAGAAAACAAGAGAAAGACCCTGAAGGCATACGACTTCTAGGCTGTCTAGTATCAAAGAACATAGGTGGGCAGTCTTGCACTGCCCCCTCTGTTTCTATTCTCCTTTTACTTGTTCTATGAGTGTTTCAATACTTGTTACCATTACGTGATATCATTCAGATGTAATGAATGAGTCTAGAGATCCAAGTGCAAAGAGTCTACTCAAATCAATATGCTCACTATTTAGGTTTGTTAGAAAATTTCAATATAATCCAATTTAGAATTTTGATATCATTAAGAGCCCACTTTGAATATACTTAGAACGACCTTAAGACCCGTTATCGTTAACTTCAATCTTCTGTTTTCGTAATTCGAGGAGGTAGATGATCACTAAGAGCGTTGCGAGCCCAGCAATCATATATCCACCAAGAAGAATTCCGGTGTTGAGATGTGCACGCAGGATGAACTCACTCTGATCATCAAATGGCACACCCTCAAAGACCGGTAAACCATCTGGCCAACCGAGGACAATCCGATAATAGAACAGGTCAGCATCATAATCTCGATACTGCTGCATAGTAAGAGGGAATGTAGTCGGGGGCATCACTCTAAGTTCTTGTTCAGTTCCTAAAGGAACTGAGATAATTGGGATACTTGCCGACAAGACCACTGTTATCCCAGAGATGACTATTCCAATGAGAGCAATACGAATGAGTTTTTGAGATGTGTTGCCATTCAGTCGTAACCACGCAAAGACACAAGCAATCACTACAAATAACATTACTATAGTTTCCCTCCATTGCTACATATTCCATAATAATTGAGGACAAAAATCCTTTCATTATAGAATGACTGCACTATCATTGCAGACGTATTACTAGTAGACATACTTTTCACAGAATCAACACAGGAATTCAATGGTATTCAATGAAAGGAGCTATCGTATCAAATAGAGTTGGATTAGATTTCGACGTAAATCAGAACCGGATACTCGAGCTCGCAGCAAAATCTGTGGACGCTGGAGCAGAATTCATTCTCTTCCCGGAGGCAGCAGCGACAGGACTAGTGAATACAGGCAATCCAGAGACTGACCGTAGAATTGCTGAAACAATACCAGGACCAAGAAATACAGAATGGAGAGATTTCGCATCAGAACATGGAGTGTATTTTGGAGCTGGACTTCTGGAACGAGAGGGAGATAGCATCTTTGACTCTGCGGTCCTCTACAATCCCGAGGGAGAGCTCATTCTTCATTATAGAAGAAATGATCCTGGATGGCACTCAGTAGACGATGACCCATCAGTATACTGTGAGGAGACACAAGTTCCAGTTGTGGACTCACCAATTGGTAGGCTTGCTTTTCTCATCTGTGGTGATCTATGGAATGACGAAGTTCTAGAGAGACTGAAGAATAAAAAGCCGGATTATCTCCTCTATCTCTTTGCTCGTGATATTGAACCAAAAGAGAGGATTGAATCCATATGGATGGTAGAGGTTCAGGCATATAGAGAACGTTGGAAGGAGTCTGGATCCAATGTGCTTGTAGTCAACCTTCTATGTGATCGACAGGGATTCGAATCGATTGGAGGTGCTTGGTTTGTTGATAATAGAGGCAAATTAGTGGCTGTTTCTCCGATTCTCCAAGAGAACATATTGTTTGTAGATTTGTGAACAAGAAGGAACCGGCTCAATCAAATTGACTGAGCAGGATGATCTTCTATCGTGCATCTAGGACACGCTTGACTTCAGCAATGACTTCAGGTAATACAGTGAAGATATCACCGACGATGCCAAAGTCAGCAAGTTCAAAAATTGGAGCTTCAGGATCCTTGTTTATCGCAACCACAACCCCACTTGAGGACATGCCGGCCGCATGCTGAATAGCTCCAGAGATTCCCAGGGCAAAGTAGAGCTTCGGACAGACAGTTCTACCTGACTGACCTACCTGTTGAGTAGGTGGAAGCCAACCGAGGTCAACAATAGGTCGAGAACCGCCGATTGCAGCATCGAGTAGGTCCGCAAGCTGCTTGGGTAGCTCTAGATTTGCAGGGTCTTTGATACCACGACCGCTACAGACAATGATGTCGGCCTCTTCTACTGATTTCATTCCAGCAGCAACTTCACTGACCTTCTCCAGCACTTTGGTTCGAACTTGGACAGGACTGATCTCGAGATTTACTTTCTCCACTTCGCCAGTACGGGATGTGTTAGGATCCTCAGGCTTGAAGACGTTTGGTCGTACAGTAGCCATCTGTGGACGGGAAGTTGGTGTGATAATCTCAGCCATGATATTACCACCAAAGGCAGGACGGGTCTGTACGAGTTGACGGTCATCATCAATTGCGAGCCCAGTACAATCTGCGGTTAGACCAAGACCTAACCGAGCTGCAACTCGCGGAGCAAGGTCTCGACCGTTTCCTGTAGCACCAAAGAGGACCACATTAGGCTTTCGAGGGGCAATAAGAGATGTCATCGCAATAGTATAAGCATCAGTTGTATAATCTTTGAATATCGCTCCATCGACAACAAGGACCTTGTCAGCTCCGTGTTGAATCAATTTTTGAACATGGGATTCGATTCCATTACCAATGATTACAGCAACAAGAGTCTCATCAAGAGCGTCTGCAAGTTCACGCCCTTTGGTGACTAGCTCAAGAGCTACACTTCGTAGTCGCTCACCAGCGGTCTCGCATAATACCCAAACATCCTTGTAATCAGCGAGGTGTGATTTGTCAACAGGTTTGCGTTCAATCTTGATGGCATTGACTGGACAAATCTCTTCACAAGAACCACAGAGGACACACTTGTCCAGGTCAAACTTGACCTTGTCACCATCCTTCTCGATTGCTCCAAAGTTACAGGTTTTGGGACAGAGCATACAACCAGTACAGGTATCCCTATCATAGTGCAGACTCATCTCTAGATAGCCCCCTTCTTTGTCAAGAACTCTACAAGCTGTTTTGCAGCCGCTCCTGGATCATCAGCTTCGATCTTAATGCCTCCTTTCTTCTTCTCAGGGGGGAACACCTTTCGTACCTGAGTTGGTGAGCCATTCAGACCGATCAGTTCCAGGTCAGTTCCTAGGTTTTCAGCATTGACCTCTTCGTAAGGTTTCTGCTTTGCTTTCATGATTCCCATGATATTTGGCAGGCGTGGCTCATTGAGACCTTTTGTAGCTGTTAGAAGAACAGGTAGCTTGGCCTTCACAACTTCATATCCCTCATCAGTCTCCCGATGCGCGGTCACGTGTTTACCATCTTCACTAATCTCAATCTTACGGACGTAACAGATCTGTGGAAGACCCAAGAGCTCAGCAAGCTCGGGTCCGACCTGTGCAGTATCACCATCTATAGCCTGCTTTCCACATATGATCAGGTCAAATTCCATCTTACGAATCTGCTCAGCAAGAGTATAAGCTGTAGCCCATGTATCAGCACCTGCAAAGGCTCGATCGGTCATATGAACAGCCTTATCCCCACCCATGGCCAGTGCCTTGAGAAGAGCATCCTTTGCCTGTGGCGGCCCCATTGTGATAATAGTGACCTCACCACCATGTGCTTCTTTCAATTGAATTGCAGCTTCCACGGCCAACTCATCGAATGGGTTGAGTATGCTTGGCACACCCTCACGGATGAGTGTACCAGTCTCTTCGTTCATCCGAACTTCGGAGACTTCAGGAACCTGCTTTACTGGTACAATTATCTTCAATGTCTGTCACTTCCCTTAGTGGCAACTGTGCGTATCGGCGGGTGTCCTAGATATAAGCGATACGATGTAGGAGCAACTATCTATCTTTGGGTGGGTTTTTCAATTTCGTAATTTCTGTGGTTGACATTCCTCCAATAATCTGAGGAGGTTCCTCAAACATCATCGAGTGTTCAGGATTGAAAGATGGGTTGTCAATTAGCAGATGCATTATCAGCTCCTGCCCTTCATCATGTACACTATTGAATTTGAATTCCAAGAAGGTCCCATAGAAGAGGAGAGGGAGGAATATACTAATCATGACAAATCTAAATGGCCATAGGTTGTAATCAATACCATAGAGAATGTTGTTCAATTTGTACCAAATCTCGATAAAGCCCCAGCTGAAGGCAAGGAAGAGGCTGACTTGACGTAGATTTTTCAACCTCATATGGAGAGAGAATATACGTTTCATCCAGTGATCATACTCCTCAATGCCCCATGAATATTCGACAACACCACCCCGTCTTGTTATAGCTACTACAAGTTTTCCCAGAAACTCTCGATTCGGTCTTTCTATCACTAGTAGTGTACGATATCGACGTTTGAGAAAACCACCGATTGTCAAAATTGAGAAGGCTATCATCACTATTGCCCACACAATGGCAACTAACGCCATAATTACCACAGCTATCAGTAAACAGAACAATATTCCTTCACTACTTCCACCCCCAAAATCGCCACCAGTAGTACAACAAGTGTTTGTAGTGAATATCTCTGGTGTTACTGTGACGCGACCAGTTTCTTTGGTATATACATTCTTTTTTCCAATTGTTACACCTGTAATGGTTTCCATGTCCTTTTTAATTGATGAAACAGATGTTCCATAGACTCGAATCACCTGAGGCGCATCAGGCATTTGTTCACTCTCTTCCAATCCTAACCACCATGAGATTTGTGCTACAGCGGACCATTGAAGAATACAACATATTATCCTGATATAATTATTAAGCCTTCGTACCCTCTCATTGTGCATCCATATACCGTACGTAATGCTTTTATTAGTGCAGGACTGCTACCCACTTAGTTCCTTTAACACAAAGAGGAGAGTAATTACAATCGGCAAAGAAAAGGCAATTGGTGCCCTTATATTCATCTTCGCCCTTCTAGTACTCTTGTACTATACATGGGGATTAGTTATACTCCAGATCTTCCCAGATCTAGCAGCTCAGATTGACAGTATTGGAGGCATTATAGGCATTCTATTACACCCAAGCCCTGACTTCTTAGTGCAACTACCCATTTATCTCGGAGTTGTACTGATCATGGTCATCGCTATGTGGATTGGGTACACAATGGTGACAACCCCTGCTCCTGAGCCTCTTGAAGACTTCGACTTCGATGAAGAAGAGGTCACTGAGAAGAAGGAAGAGTAAAACCATTTTAGAGATGACATGCTCAATAGGGCTCCAAAGCCCAACTATTTCATTTTACAGTGGTAGGTAAATTAAGAGAGAGTAAGAGCTCTTTCGATTAGCTTGATTCCATCAAAACAGAGGCAATCTGATTCATCCTGTGTACGTCCTTCAGAATAGCACCTATAGATTGGCTCAGTGCCAGATGGCCGTATGAGAATCCAACCATTCTCTCTGAATATTTTAATTCCATCAATCGTAATTCGATTCATACCCTCTGTAAGAGATAGCAAGGTACTCGATACAGATTGCATCTTCTCAGGAGGAATCTCCATCTTTCGTTTTGTATTATAATAGACAGGTAGTTCTTTTACTAGCTCGGATAGACTCTTCTTTTCTTTAGCCATTATCTCGATAATGAGCGCCGCAGTCATTGGTCCATCACGGACAGATTGGTGGGGTGGATAGAAGACTCCACCATTCTCTTCACCTCCAAGCTCTGCGTTTATTTCTAATAACCGATGAGATACAACAACACTACCTACTGTAGTCCAATCAATTTTTCCTCCTAAACACTTTACAACATCTTCGATTAGTTTCCCACTACTGACTGGTGTGACAAGTGTAGAACCTGGTTTCTTAGAGAGAACCCGAGCTGCGATTATGGCCAGGGACTGGTCTCCGGATACCACAGTCCCATTCTCATCGACAAACGTGGCTCTATCAGCATCTCCATCGTGAGCGATTCCAATATCAGCTCCAATGGACTTTACAGCTCTGCAAAGCTCAATTATGTTCTCCGTGCTAGGTTCAGGAGGACGGGTAGGAAAAGAGCCATCTAATTGGGAATTTAGTGATACAACTTTACATCCCAGGTCACGCATTAATGTTGGTGTGACTAAGGCTCCAACACTATTTACTGAATCAACCATCACCGTCAGTTTTCGGCCCCTTATTGTCGCCACATCAACTTGAGACTTTACTCCATCAATGTGCATTTTGACTGCCCGTGTATCATGATAGACCGATCCAATATCAAACCAATCTACAGTCCTAAAGTCATTTGAGGAAAGTACAGATTCTATCTTATTCTCTGCAGCCGGTGAAACTTCAATTCCATTCATTCCCATTACCTTGAGACCATTGAACTCCGCAGGATTGTGAGAGGCTGTTATTACGACACCGGCCTGGCATTTCTCTCGAGGAATAAAGAACTGTAAAGTTGGAGTGGGAACTTGACCGATATCAATGATTGAACAACCTGTCGAAAGCAGACCAGAAATCAAGGATTTTGAGAACATCTCACCGCCCATCCGAGCATCACGACCTACAACAATCTTGCCAGGACCAAGTACTGTGCCAATTGCCCGACCCAGATTCAGAACCAAGTCTACTGTCATTGTTTCATTAATGATTCCTCGAACACCATTTGTGCCAAAGAGCTTAGTTTCAGTCATCCGTTTCCCTCAACCTTTGTTTGTCTTAGGTGATAACTTAAGAGTTATCACTACTTGATAAAAACGGTGTTTCTTGTGCCATTATTCAGACAATCGAAAGACAATGAATACAAAGAAGCGGTCAAATCGTTGGCTAATGGAAAAACAGACGAAGCAATTGAAAGACTACGAGTGATTATTTCAAAGAAGCCTAGCCATACAAATGCTAGGGTCTCTCTCGCTATCGCTCTCATGCAGACACAAGAAAAACCAGACCTAGAGAGCCAATTCACAAAGGAGGCTCTTGAACAACTTGAAACTGTTGCAACAATGGCTCCAAAAGATCCTGTTCCGCATTTCAATAAAGGGGTTCTTCTTAGAAACCTCAGTCTGAATATTGAAGCTTTGCATGCTTTTGAGACTGCCCTCGAACTTGAGGAGAAATTACCTCTTGCAATCCTCCATATGGCTGAGATCAATTATGAGCTTGAGAACTGGGAAAAATCTGTAGAACTTGCTCGCTTAGCATTGGTCAGAGATCCTGGACTGGAGTCTTCTATGGGGTGGGTCCGTGTGGCAATGAGAAAGGCTGGAATGCTCGATGAGAATGGAAATGTCATATCTAAAACAGAAGACAAATAGAGCTTGACCACTACGCAAGCCTTAAATTCGGAGATTCTCGCTTCAACGGTGTTTGCGGTGGTCACGACCATCTCCGTTTACTAATCAGGTGATTACATGTCACAAAAAGGCGAACCAATGTATCGAGGATATCCTCTCTCAGAGCTAGTCAAACTAAATATGGACTCGCTCATTGAACTGCTCCCCTCACGTAGAAGAAGGACTCTGAAAAGAGGGCTTCCTCAAAGACAGAAGAAGCTCCTTATGAAGCTCAGAGCCGCACGGAAACAGGCAAAGAGAGGAAAAGAGGTCGTGGTGAAGACCCATTGTCGTGACATGGTCATTCTTCCAGAAATGGTCGACCTCACCATTGCTATTCACAACGGCAAAGATTTCCAACGCATCAAGATCATTCCACAGATGATTGGGCATGTCCTAGGCGAATTTTCAAGTCCAATTAAACAGGTTAAGCACGGCAGTCCGGGTATTGGTGCTACAAAGTCCTCTGCGTATGTGCCGCTGAAGTAAAACACTAGTTTGGATCGGAAGTGTCCTTTCTGGGCAGTTCTACATTCCACAAATCAGATAGCAGAGTATCTATCACATCGGTTGGAGGAGTCTACCGTGAAATGATACCAACAGATGTTGGAATAACTGAGTTCATTTTGCGCAAAGTGAAACAAGACTCACCTAGAATAAGTGCAACCAAGAGCAGTAAATATGTACCTCTCAAGAGAAAAGTTCTGTGTATATAATATTGAACAATTCCTAAAGGTGAGAGTATCACTAATGTTCATTTTCACAGGCTCTAGCAATAGCATTCCTCGAGCTCATGAAGAAGACCCATGAAATCTTTGGAGAGAGTGGATTTCCTTTGGGTAGATCGTGCCCTGTTATACAATTCGAAAAACACGAAGGGATTTCCAACAGACTCTATCATTTTATGAGTTAGATTGGCATCGATAATTGTCTTGGACATATGATATCCCAGAGGATGTCCACTGATAGGAAGATTTTCCCTGATTCTCTTACCAATTTCCGCAAACGAATCATTGGCAGCCAGTCCAGTTTCAACTATCTCGTCCAACATTGCAATTCTTTCATCAGCCATTTCAACCTCTTGACGAAATCGCTTGATTAAGTCGGAATAAGCCTTGACAGGATTATCTCCATAGAACCAATGAGGTTTGTCAATCTGATCTGCTATTCCCTCAGCTTGAACCTGATTCACCACCCACATCAAATCCTTGTGAGGGGTCTTAACTTCAGACTTGTCATAACAGAGAAGTGTATCACGACACTGATGATGAAACTCGTGAGCAATAAGCAGCTCAAGAAGATCCCCCAACTCTGTGGCTAGAAGTGCATCAACAACAATAGTTCCATACCCTCTGGCATCCCTATCGAAGAAGGCAAATGCTACTCTAGTTTCTCCAACGATTTTTCCCTCGGGTATGAATGCGTTTGTTTTCGCACCCACGATGTCACTAATCTGGTCACTTTTTGCATCCAAGAGCCTCAAGAAAGAATCGATCTCTTGCCGCCTTGATGCAACCTCTGTGAAGTGTTTGATCATAGGTCCGTGATATTTTCCTTCCGAGTTGTTTAGACTGGTTACTCGCTTCGAGTTAAAGGCAGTATCCAAAGCATCTTTGAGTTGTATTCGCGAAAATTCGCTTTCAGTTAGAGTAGAATAACCATGGGCATTGAAGAAGAATTCCCATTGTTCAGAAGAGGGTTCTTCCTTGGATTGATATACATCCATTATTTGCCAAAAGGCATCAACGCTACTGAAATCAAGACTAAGTTTCGGACGCACGGTCATGTCACCAATTATATACGATTGCAGACTGAGATATTGATAATCTTAGTGTGTCAATTAGTTTCTCATCTATTTTTTGATGGATCCAGTTCAAGTGGAATTAGTTTATCCAAGTGAAATTGAACGGTAGCTTTTGACTGCTTATATTGTGACAAATCGTTCTTGAAGGCCTCGATTGCTCATCAATTGTGTCAAATCGACATTTTGATGTGCTCATGTTACGTATAAATATGGCCGAATAGCTATTCGTCAATAGAATACAGGATATGGCAGAATCAACAATGACTCTCTTTTGTACGAGCTATTAGAATAAGAACTTCTGTGCTTGATAAATATTCAATAGCACCGCAGGAACACCTCGTAGTCCGGACATATTGGTCAGATGCAGATTATCTAATGACAGAGGAAGAGAAGTGGATATAATACCATCTCATTCTAGAATTATTCCACTCTTACCTTCATTTAGTTGAATCGAATGTTGTTCCATCTTCCGAGTCCATTGATTCTTTAGAACTCAGGAGCGCCTCAACCTCTGCAATGAATTGATCCTCAGGGGTAACAACTTCTTCATCAGTAAGTACAAGGATTCCTTGATCAAGTGCTTCCTGAATCATCATGTAGGCTCTACCTTCCTCATAACCACAGGTGGCTATAGCTGTTGCGAGGCTATCGAGTCTGAATACTCGACCCGGGAGATTTCTGATACCTTCCAAAATGCACGATGTTGTGCGTGGTAATTCCTCACCTTCTGCAATGGTATAGTTCCGTGACAGAACTCCATCCAATATCTCGTCGAAGAGATTGTCTAGAGCTCCCCTACTATCATCATCAAGAACCTCAGTGGGGGTCATCTCGAAGGAGTCATCAAAGACCATACCGATCTTTCGAGTAAAGGTAATCATGTTCTGTCTTTGCTGGCGAGAGGGACTGCCCAGGGTTATGAATGCACATACAACATTCTTGGTTGTGATCACTCTGATGATATCGGATATGGGAACTATCCTATCCTCTTCAGACCCGTTCTCAATATCGAACTCCATTCTGAAGTTCCTGATTGCAGTAATAAAGGCTGCAATGATACTCTCATCCACTCCGCCTCTAAGTATCTTTGAATAGAGAGGGAGGCCACTTTCTTTATGTAAGACGATGACTCCTAGAAGGTTCCGAACATCGTCGAAACGTCTCTTTATGGATAGGGCTCGAATATTCTCTCTGACTCTCCGCCTTTTAGAAACCTGTCTTCCCACAAGACCAACAACGACGACGGCAAGTCCAAAGAACAGGAGCGAATTATCGCGTACGGTTCTGAAAAAGAGCAGACCGAAGTTGGTTGTAGGAATGATATCAACCGCTGTGGAGCCCACTAGTTCATAGTTCTCTAAGTCAACGAATATCTGGACGGAATAGGATCCTCCAGTAGGGGGCATCAAAATAGTTGCAGAGTATTGGCCGGGTTGTTGGGTCGACTCCACCATGGTGACGAACTCTCCTGTAGTACCCTGAGTTTCTACTAACAGGTACCTGACAAATGCTCCAGAAATAGGATTGCCTGTATCGCTCTCTTGCAGTTGTATCACAAAGGGCACTGATGATTCCTCAAGACCTGTCATACCTGAGATGAAGATGACCTCTATCGGAGCCCGATTCACCGTGAAGGTCAATCTGAATGTCCTTGTTTCATATCCATACTTTTCAAAGGTCAAGGTAATGATATGTGACCCGATATCCTGGGGTGTCAATTCAATTGTGTATATTCCAGATGATGTGGAGATGTTTGAAATCCAACTCGCAGCGTCGCCAACAGATAGGATGGTAGCACCTTCGATACCAGTTTGAGTAGATTCAATAAGATAGTTGAAATTCAGAAGAATCGGTCGATTGTAGGTGAGAGCCTCGGCAGGATTCGAACCCTCGATTACTGTATCAATTTGGGTGATTTCCAATGTCAAGAATTTTTCTTGATAACGGTGCCCTAGCTTTGAACCACTAATTGTTATTATGTTTTTGTCTATCTGGAGCCCTCTGATTTGAATTATATAGTATCCGGAGTAAGATGTTACTTGAAATTGGATGAACTCCAAGGGATAGCCACTGACCGTGATATTAGCATTCTCAACTAGCAGACCCAGATCGCTCCGATTGAAATAGACTAATAGGTCGTACGATTCATTATAATCCAGAACAAGATTATCGATAAAGACCAATTCGGTTGGAATAGCGGTTACAAAGAGACTTATAATCTCAGTAGAGTTTTGATAGTTCTTTAAATAAGATCTAAAGAGGAGATCATAGGTACCAATATCGAGGGGCGTCAGTGTAATACTATAGGTTCCATTATCCCAATCAGTAAAAGATGTGTAGGCTAATCCATCTGGAAGATTGATGATATCTATTGTAGCATTGAAGAGACCGTTCAAATCATCATCTAGGAGAATCAAGACCACAGTGTAGTTTTGATCGTAGGCTATCGAAAATATTGATTGTCTTGTTGAGAGTGTGGATGGAATTTCGCTTACAGTCAAGGTGAAAGTTGTGAATTGTGTTTCATGATTGGGTAGACTAAATCGTAAAACAATGGTGAAGACACCGGCACTTTCTGGATTGAGCAAGACCTCATAGATTCCATTAGGAGATTCACCGAAAGAGCCAGTGGATAAACCTACTGCAGGAGTAATACTTACGATCTCCACAGTTGCATCTGGTAGTCCATATCCTGAACTATTTCTATATTGAGATACTAATCTGTAGGTTTCTCCAAATTTAATTGCAGCAGATGTTCCATTAAGCCTATTAACCTCTGTAGCAATTTCCTGCACAATGATGGTAAAAGAACCCTCGTTATTATTATGATATGGTTTGGAGGCTGTAAGTATCACGGAATATGTGTCAGAAGTGTTTGCCCTAAGATACAATGTATAATTACCATTTCCATAATCTTGTAATGAAATCTGCTCAAGACCTACTGAGAAGCTTTTATAGCTAACATCAATCGATGCACCTCCGATTCCAGTCCCATCCATTTGTTCATATCTAAGATGAACTGGGAAACCTTCTAGTAGGCCTCGCTCCACAGGTAAATCTCCGATATTGAGTATCTCAAGAGACGTTGCATAACTGGTTGTTACTGTGAAGGATGTTGAAACATCATCATAGTATGGACGTGATGCACTCACAACTACTAAGAATGTTCCACCACCAATAATGGTTGTATTGAAATCAGCCTCGTACCAATTCCGAAAGATGTCAGGAGTGAACAAGACCTGCTCATTAGTCCAGTTAGCCTTGATGATTGATTGCTCATCTAAGATGTAGTTGCCATTATCAATATCTGTGAATATCACAAAATTAGAAATGGTGACCCCCACTTCAACACTCAAATGAGATTTAATAGGTGTAAGTGCGGCACGGTGAATGAGGGAGAAAGTGGAGGTGCCATAAGCAATCTCTGTTCCGTTTGTCCAAAATACGGAAACAGACCATTGTCCAGCTGATGTGTTTGTGGGTCCGAAAATCCTACTGGGACTAGTAACTTGACCAGAAGCTCCATCAACCATAATTAGACTAGACCACAGAGAACTATTAGGAAGTGTCCATCTTACTTCAATACTATCATTGAGCTGGGGAATGACTGATGGTGTTCCAATACTTACTGTCACTCTTGTCTGATTTCCTGTACGGAACTCAACCTCGTTCTCCCAATCGGCAATTACGTGATCATAGACCTGTGTATCAATACTCAATGCATAGTTTGGAGCATCAAGTGACACCTGCCACCACCCTAAACGAGAGACAAGACTTGTTGGAATCGAGAGCTCGTTTGATACAATGGAACATTGAGATGTTACATCATTCTGAAATGGATCGAGTATTGTGATGTTCTCCCAGTCTGGAGGGAAAAATATGTTGACAACGAACTGTTCGTACGGATCAACTGTTCCTATGTATGTGAATAGCTCAAAATGAGGACTTTCATCAGGACCTATTGAATATGATACTCCCTCACTTAGGATGTCGTTAGTCCATGAAGAATTAATGAATCTATGGGAGAGTAGCCGGGTCTGGTATTTGAATGAAACAGTATCATTAGATGTAATGGATATTGAAACGGGCCCTATTGTCCAAAAACTTGGATTTGCAATCGATGCACTACCGATACCTGTAGAGCCAGTAATCGCAACGCTAGTCCCATCAGCAACGAATTGGAGGTCAACCAATTCAAAGTCTGGCTCGACCTGACCTGAGAGGAAGATATTGTCGAACTGAACTGATATTGATGCTGCGTTTGCAATACCATCTGCAGCACCATCATTATCATAGTCTGCAGTAGCACTTAGTGACATGGTTCCAGTGATGTAAATACCCACATAGAAATTAAAGGAGGGACCAATTGATGGAATACTGATCAAGATATCTCCTGTATTGTACCAAGTACCTCTACTTCCAACAGAGAGAAGACTTTGTGTCCATACAATCTGTGGACCAGCCTGAACAAACATGACAACATTTCCAGAAACTGCTGATCCACCAGGTTTATCGATTGGACCTCTATAATAAAGATAGTCAAGACTAAAGGTAAAATCAGTCGTGAAAGGATTATTGATTATCTGTTGATACCACACGACATATGTATCAATGTAATGTCGATAGCTATTACCGAGAAGGTCTTGACCCTGATTCTCAACAGAAATGAATTTTTGACCCTGGTCAACATACTCTGCGAATTGCACTTCACTCGAACCACCATCATTCGAAGTTGCAGACCATCCATAGGGATACTTTGTCACAGACCCTTTTGGATCTTGATTTGAACCAGGAATTCCTTCATCAAAAGTACCATTTACAAGGTATAGTTTCTTCAGGTCCCATATATCTACCTCAGCAACACTTCCAATCCAGTTATTTGTTTCATCAACGCTCAATGAATATGTGGTGTTTGCACCTGTATCAGTACGTGCAGAGAGGTTCTCAGACTGGATGTATCCAGCTTGTTCTATTAATAACGGATTAATGATTCCAGACAAAGTGCCTTCGTTAGAAAGTATGATGTCTTTGGCGGGTCCAAAATTCAAAGGATCTTCTAGGGGGTGATTGGTGGCATCTAATTTATTCTCATCGTCTTTCAGAGTGTTTTCAAATAGTGTATTGATTTCATCAGTGTTATCCGTAATTAGATTGTTTGGACTGATAACTAACACAAATAACATTATGACGATAATGAGAATCCGCTTCATGATCAATCTCATCCTAATTGTAAGTTAAACTTAATTTTTCTAATATAAATTATGATAAATGGACACGATTTCAAAAGATATCATGATAATGGTATGTTGTTTCAATTAACGAAAGTCACTCTTTTCATCAGATTTGATTATTATTTCTTCTTTTCGGCTCTTCCTAGATGACGAGCCCAACATCAAAGTCAGTTAGAGTGAAGCTGGGGGGACCTCACGGTGGAAAGACACACACTGATTGAAAAATACACACAAAATAAAAAAAGCCAATAAGCGCTAAATCAATATCTTTCCAACTATTCTGTCAGATTCATCAAATAGACGGGTTGTGGTTTCAGAAATCAATTGCTCAAAATCATCTAATGAAATAGATGTAGTAACACCTCTACCCAACATATGAGTGAATCGGATACTGATGAATTCCCTAAGTTCATCAAATGAACAAAGCGTCATAGCAGGGCAGGAGGCGCAGTCTGTGTCTATGACTTCTATTCTCGCATCTACACCATTTTGACGAAGTTTTTCTACATGTTCCATTGCTTTTCGAATCTCATTCCATCCATATAGCTCAAATTCAGTAGGATTTGTCTTCTGATAATCCAATACATCATCTCTATGATATCTCTGAAATTCTCTCTTCAGGAAATTAGATAATTCCCTATCTCGGATGTTCCGAGCTTTCAAGAGCATGATTTGATTGCTACTTGGTCATCTTCATAATCGCTCTGAGGTCCTCGAAGAACAAAAGACCAAAGAGGAGGTCTCCAGACACAACCACCACAACCTAGATTGATATGCATCTACGATTTCCCAAAAAGCTTCAATGCCACTGAAATCAAGGCTAATTCGTGAGCCCACTGTTATATCACCAAATACTTGGAATTATTGAATAATGTGTTGATAATCTTAGTGTGTTAATTATTTTTCATTCAATTCTTTCACGTATGTATTAGATTGTTTACGCATCCCTGAAATGATGCTACAGTCGCATTCTAGAATCCTCAAAGACTCCGAGAGAACATATTATCATAGAGTAGTAAAATTAACAACAACACTAAGACTATGAGGATTCAAACATGGGCAAAGTATTCATTGCACGAGCGGAACCTGAGGATGCAGAGATATTAGCAGACATTTCTAAACGTGCTTTTGACTCCGATGTAGAAATTGGGGCTCCCAGTGCTGGTGGACCGCCAGGATATGATTCTGTTGAACACCATAGGAGAGTTATTCAGATGACTTCATTCGATTATCTGAAAGTCCTTTATGATGGAAAGATAGTGGGAGCAACAAGTGTCCAGAAGATCACAGACTCTCACTACGAGATCTTCAATGTCTTCATCGATCCTAACTATCACCGACAAGGGATTGGAACTCAGTCATTCGAGTTGGTCAAGGTAAAATATCCACAGGCAGAGAAATGGACTCTAGACACTCCAGTGTGGAATACTAGGACAAAAGCATACTATGAACGGCTAGGTTTTAGACAGTATGGTATCTTCAGATGGATCCCCACCTTTGAATTACGAGCTTATGAATTACTCCTGAATCCGGATTATGAAGAGAAGATAACTAGGATAGCAGACGCTACAGAGGAAGACAAAAAATACCTAGTCGAGAGTACGGTGGAGAGCATCTCAAAACCGAGAGAGGTCTTCTCCAAGAAAGATGGAAAATATCATCAGGTTGCGGATGTAATATTAATGGATAGTTCAGGAAAAGTCAAACTCGTACTCTGGGATGATATGATCAGACAGGTCAGGGAAAACGAACGGGTTCGAATTGAGCCTGCATATCCTTCCATATTCATGGATGAACTCCAACTCAATGTGAGTAAATATGGACGCATAGTCATTCTCAACTAAATGACTAGCGAGATAATAATGAACTTGTTAATAAAAAGAGAGAAGAGAACTTGAGACGTTACATCTCAAGTTCTACCTGAATTCTAGGTCACTTTCGTTTCTTCATAACCACAACGATGATGATTATGACAACCACAAGCACTCCGCCGATTATTACAAACAGTGTGGGATCTATCGGTGTACCACCAGGTGTAGTTTCTGGAATGTTATCGATGCTAAATACTGCATCAGACTCATCAGATTTGGTCAAGACACCATCATCCGCAATGATACGAATGAGATATTGCTCACCATCTTCGACGAGTGTGGTGTTCCAGTCATAGGAGGTTGTTGTCAGTCCCACAGCCAGTGACTCCCAATTGCTGCCGCCATCATCACTATAGAAGAGGGAGAACTGCATTGGGTCGCTGTCATAGTCAACAGCAGTCCATGTGATGGTCTCAGTTCCGTTGAGGAGCTCGCCACCATTTGGAAATATGACTTCGACAAGTGGTGCGCGGTTCTCGGACAACCAGTAGATACTATTCAGTATGAATACTGAGTTGTCCTGTTCGTAGAGGTTCTGGATGCCATCTGAATCGAGGTCTTCGTTGATTCGGATGAAGCGGTAATCACCACAGAAGACAACACGTCCCATATTAGATGTCTTTGCAGCCATAATAGGAACACCATCTGCTGGCGAACCATCATCCCAATCACTTGTCCCATCTGTGTCTGTTGTAACAAGAGCAGTTGCACCACCCAGTGATATAAACCCAGTAGCAAAGCTAGACTCAAGCCTATCAACGCCTTCCAAGATTGGATGGTTGCCAAAATTAGATGAGTTGTATTCTATGTACGCAGAGTTAACCAAGAAGTCATCAGTATCTACTAAGTATCCAGTGTTATTTAAGTCAAAGCCAAAGCGTGCTCCGACCATATCAGCCTGTTCACCATATTGCATAAAACCTCCAAGGAGAAGGAGTCCACCGCCCCCATTCACATACACCTGAATAGTATCAAGTTCAGAAACTGTGTAATTGACTGAACCATCCTCAATGATCAGGACATCCATCTCTTCAATGAAAGTTGGATAAAACTCGTCCATCCAGAAGACTGTGTATCCATTCTCGGTTAAGAGGTCTGCAAAGCCACGATATGAGGCGCCTACATGGTAGTTATAACCATGAGATGCATCAAAGAGTACCTTCTTCTCCTCGATTCCGCCAGCTGAGAGCCAGCGAATCAGATTTCTAAGAAACATTGAGTTCTCTTGATAGTTGTTCAACCCGTCACCATCTATATTATCTAAATTATCTAGAGCATTGGAATCACCAAGAACACCAACTCTGCCCGTTCCGTAGGCAGATACTGCTGCAATTGCAGTATTGTTAGCATCCTCTCCGCCCATGAACTCTGCAGTTCCATCATCATCAGTGGTGATGAGAACAAATGCATTGACTGGCATTTCGACGAATCCAGTTCCAGCATAGATTTCCACTCGATCGACATTGAGCATAGCTGAGTGATTATGTAGATTAGAACCTATGAATGGAATCCAACCTGGGTCTCCAAGGTTATCGTCTGAATCAACTATAGGTAAGGTCTTGTTCCGTATATAACCAAAGGCCTCAAGAACGGGATCCAATGCGCTTCCGAATGATCCATAATCTGTTGCAACAAAAACGGACCCACCATTCTCAACAAACTCCTGAACAAAGTCTACTTCAGTAGCAGTATAATCGCTTACTGCTCTGGTTATTACTAAGACATCACATGCGATTAGATAGTCAGTATCAAATGCACTAATTGAACTCACTGCGAATCTATTAGTGATAAGGTCGGCTCCAAACGAAGCTAGCTC
>SDOA01000145.1 GCA_004524595.1 Candidatus Thorarchaeota archaeon
ATTTCTCCACTGAAGCGAATCCACATGGTGGCCGCATTGTCGCAATAAGCGATCCCAGTATTTTCACTAATGATATGTATGGAAGGTTCCCTGACAACCGACAATTTGCTGCAAACATAATAGAGTGGCTATCTCATTCTGATACATCTGAACCCATATTATTCTGTGAACAGCTCTTGGCTGTTCCCCCGAATACTAGCGAATTCTTTTTTGGTCTGTATCTTGGAAGAGTACTCTGGATGTCTTCATTACCATACATCTCCGCTCTATATCCTCTCTTGACAGCGATTGGAATTAAGAAATATCTCCCCGAGTTGAAAAAACCTGAGGTCAAGAGTGTATCTGATGTCTTCCTCCGAAGAGGGCAAACTTACTTTGGAGAGCGTATGTCCTACTATCGTACAGAAGGAAATTATGCCCGTGTAGTGAAAATGCTGTATCGCAAGTTGAAAAGAGGTCTCAGAAAACAACAGCAAATGACTGAATATAACAGTAAGAAACTATGGGAGTTACTGCGATATATTGACCCCAAACTAAAGGAGGCAGAGTTCTTTAACATGATTGATAGAATTGAGGAGGTCTCTGCAAATCCAAATTTGAAAATCAAGGAGAACGAAATGATGGAGTTCTTCTTCTTTATGCGTAATATTGAATCATTATTGGTAGACACTAGAAAATAGAGGTAGAAATAATGACAACAGATGAACAGAATGGTGAATCACCTACCGTCGAAACATCAGCTGTGATAAGCATAGATGAAGTTCGCGAGATTACTTCAGATATTATCCGCGAATGTAATCGAGTGATTGTCGGCAAGAATGAAATCTTGTCGAATGTTCTAACAGCGATGCTATCGAATGGACATGTAATACTTGAAGGAGTACCCGGTCTTGCAAAGACCTACATGGCACGCACATTTGCATCAATTCTTGGATGTGCCTTCAAGAGAATACAACTCACTGTAGACACATTGCCTGCAGATTTGTTGGGGAGTAATGTCTTCAATCAGCGCACAGGTGAGTTTTGGTTCCGGAAAGGTCCCGTCTTCGCAAATCTTGTACTTGCTGATGAGATTAACCGGAGTCCACCAAAGTCACAGAGTGCATTGCTTGAAGTAATGGAGGAGCGTCAAGTTTCAATCGAAGGTGTAACCCGTAAATTACCAAGGCCTTTCCTCATAATTGCAACACAAAACCCCGTGGAACAAGAAGGAACTTATCCACTGCCTGAAGCACAACTTGATAGATTCATGTTCCGTCTTATTCTTGATTATCCAACGGAAGATGAAGAGGCTGAGGTCATTCGACGGAAGCATCTTGGAGAAGCAACTGATTTGAGGGTTCTCGCAGACCCAACTACAATCGTACGAATGCAGAATACATGTCAAACGGTTTTCATAGAGGAGGACATAATAAACTATATCCGCGATATTGTCTTTAGAACTCGGAACGACCCACAGATACTACTAGGAGGCTCTCCCCGAGCATCTCTTGTTCTGATGGGTGCATCAAAAGCACGCGCCGCTATGGCTGGTCGTGACTATGTTGTTCCCGAGGATGTCAGAAAGTTATCCATTGAAGCACTAAACCATCGACTAGTGCTAAAACCTGAGGCTGAACTCGAAGGTCTCACAGTGGCGAGAGTAGTTTCAAAGATACTTGGCGAAGTTGATTGTCCTCGTTAATATCGGAGAAGATTAGCTGTGATTACTCAGAGGGGCTTTTTGGTACTATTTTCAGGGGTTCTACTGCTGACTAGTGGATTCTCTTTTGTTAATTTCTACCTTGTGCTCCTGGGTGTCTATCTAATAATTGGGCTTGTTGTAACCTTACCACTCTTTGCACTCACAGCTAATCTTGCTGGTATTGAAGTAGATCGCCAGATTGACAGAGTCAAGGTATTCTCTGGTGATTTCTTACGGGTTCGTGTAACTATTAGAAACGTTTCAAGAAGGCATTTTGACTTCATTGAAGTACATGATCAATATCCAGAAACGTGGATTCTTGCGATTGGCGAGAACTTTATTGCATCAAGGATTGAGCCTGGTGATAGTATAACCTTCTCATACATCCTTCAGGCACGAATGAGAGGTCGATATTATATTGGACCTACTGAAGTAGTGATGCGCGACCGACTTGGATTTCATTACTACAAGAGAACGTTAAAAGCTCATACCGAGGTTCTTGTCTATCCTACTTGGAAAGATGTTCGACGAATGGAAGCGCTTGGAAAACAAAGACAACTTGGCCTTATGTTTGGAGCCCATCGGACAAAGACTGTTGGTATGGGTACTGATTTTGCTGGATTCAGAGAGTATGTTCCAGGTGATGAATTCAGACTTATCGATTGGAAAGCTAGTGCAAAAAGTCGCGAGATGCAAGTAAAACAATGGGAGCAGGAAAAGAATATTCAGATTATTTGTATGGTTGATAGTAGTGGTAGTATGGGTAATGGTTATCCTGAAAACACAAAACTGGAATATGCTATTCGTGCTGCAGTATTACTCACACACATGGGTCTCGAACGAAAAGACTTGGTAGGTACATGTGTGTTTAGTGACATCGTTCATGGAATGGTTCCTCCCGGGACGCGTCCAAATCATATGTATGATGTACTTGAAGTTCTAGCAGCTGCTGAACCCAGTGGTTGGAGTGATTATGAGACTGCTATTAGTTATGTAACTAAACAAACAAAAAAGCGGTCTCTCTTTATTTGGATGACAGATCTTGAAGAGAGTCCTGCTCCCCTTCTTAATGCTATGAAGACATTGGTAGCTAATGGGCACAAGGCAATGGTCATCAGTCCCTTTGGCCCTTGGTTTGAAGCCCCTGTTGGTCAATTTGGCCCTGTAGAAAAAGTTCTTGCAGAAGCAGTATCAGAAGAATTATGGGAACGCAGAAATAAAATAGCGAGAGCTCTGGCTCGGTTTGGAATTGAAGTCATCAATGTTGGTCCTGAAGACTTTTTACCAACAATCATGAAGACCTATAATCAAGCAAAACAGAAGGGGGTGGCAATGTATTGAAAGTTGTCACATGGATCCTTCGCATTGCATCAGTCATCACATTTGTGATAATGGCATATCTTGTTTACTGGCTCTTGGACACCAACGATATTTGGCACTGGGATGCTCCTTATGTCTTCGTAGTCACTGTATTTCGCCTTCTATCATTGATCCTCTTTTTCCTGATGAGCACGATGATAAGTGGTATAACAAGCGCTTTTGCTGGTGGAGCACTTCCAAATGATCTTGTAGTTGGGCTTTACAACACACTCATTCTTCGAATGTGGTACATGCAACCTTATGGTGTAAGCGGACCAATGACCAATCTTGCAGAGGTATGGACCTCCTTTTCTGCAAATATGAACGCAGTTATTTTGGCTCTTTGGAATAATACATTTCTCTTTCTCTATTTCTTATTTGCAGGTATTGGAATTGCGCTCTTTCTCCAATCCCTTGTTCGAATGGATCATAAATTCGTTGGTGGAGCTTTCCTCTCAATACAGGGTATTGTCATTGTGGCTGCCTTCAAGGTGCTGGTAGTACCTGATCTTAATCCATTCCCTACCGATTTTATTGTCTTTCTTACAAGTTGGGCACATGTCTTAGCATTGGTTTCATTTGCATATCTGGAAGTCAGCTATCAAATGATCTATAGCTATTCTGTTGGTAAACCTATTGAAGACCGAGAAGAAACCCTCAAGAAACAGCTATTAGCTCTTCGTCAGGCAACACGAAAACAAGATGCTATTGAACGAGGTGAAAAAGTCAGCTCGAGTGCTATGAGTCGTACAACCAGTGCAACCGCATTTTCATTCCTACGTGAGGCTATTCAAAGGAAAGTCGTGGGGGCAAAGGACGCTCTAGAAAATCTTGACGCTGTTTCTGATGTTCGCCGTCTTCAAATCTTTGTTGATGATTTGCTTCAGACCGACTCAAAAGCAAGGGATGAGTTGACGGCTAAAGCAGCAGCTCCGTCGTCTATGTATGTCATTGGTTCTACAATTACTGGTTCTGTAATACGATTTCTTAGTGTTGTATTGATTGGTTTTGTTATGATGAGTCCCAGTGTTATTATTCTCTTACTTGATTTGCCCATTGGGGTGCTGAACAGTATTGAATTAATACAACCTGAAATGATGTTGTTACTCTTTCTCCCAATCATTCTTCTCTTTCCATTTGCAGCAATGGTTGTAAGTTGGTTCTCAAAGAGAACTGTTATTGAAAAGGATGAACTTTCAGAAGAAGAAAAAGCCCAAGAGCGAGAAAGAAAGAGAGAACTCTCTAAACGCAGAAAAGAAGCTGCCAAAGCCCGGCGAGTTCGTGAAAAGGCTCGTAAGAAACGTAAGGGTGATGAATCTGGTATCGATGAGTGGGACAAGGCATTAGAAGAGACCTATAAGCGCTAAAAGAAGAGGAGATAGTATAGTGGCAAAGACAGTAGTTCTAAGTCATGGTGATCTCGATGGTATCACTTCAGGAGCAATAGCACTGCTTCAATATCCTGGTTCCAATTTCTATTTTACTAGACCTTCTCAGATACACCATGATCTCTACCGCATTGCTAAGGACAAACCAACTCTTGTTCATGTCAGTGATATTGCAATTAATACCAGAAAGTTCAATCAACTTCTGCAAGCACTTGACCGATTTTCTGAAACCACTACCATACAATGGACCGACCATCATCCAATGACGACCAAGCAGAAACGTGAGATTAGCTCACGTGTTGATTTAATGCATGAAATTGGTCCTTGTGCCGCAGAACTTGTATATCGAAAATTTGAGTCAGGCTTACCAGAGCATGCACTTAGACTGGCTCTCTATGGAGCTATTGGTGACTATTGTGATACTACTCCTTTTGCGGAACTGCATTTTGATGATCTAGACAAGCGCACAATCTATCTAGAGGCTGGTATTTTAGTTCAAGCGCTTCAAGAGATTGACTATCGTAGGGAATCCAAGGATCTTGTCTATCAGTTGTCATTAGGAGTCAAACCAAGCTCGATGAACGATATTGTTAATCTTGCAATCAAAGCAACACGAATTGAACATGAGGTATTTCGATATGTTCAGAGCAATGCAAAGAAAATTGGCTCCCTCGGGTATGTTTTAGATATGCCAATTAATGGTTACCGAGGGAAAAGTGCAAAATTCTCAGCATATGTGACAAATTCTATGATTGGGATTAGTGCTCGTTCCTCAGATGATGAGATTGATATGAGTCTACGACGACGTAGAACAAAGCTGGATTTGAACAAAGCATTACTCGATATTCTCCCTAGTCTTGAAGGAGCCTCTGGTGGAGGCCATCCTGCAGCTGCCGGTGCTAACATAGAATTCAACCTCTTTCCTAAATTTCTTGACTGCCTTTCAGAATATGCAGCAAAGTACTAACCTGCGAGAAAGATTACACTCATAGCAGTCCCGAGAACCCATAAGACAGTAATCACGGCTTCTCCTGCCACAATCCCACTAAGAATACGACTTGTTCTATTATAATGAGCGTCCTGAATCTCGACCTGTTGCTGTATGAGTTCTCCCTTAGCAATTGGTTTTTCAGGTTCCGCCTGTCTCTTGATATGATAGTTGATATAACCTCCAACAAGTATAGCCACAGCTGTTGCCGGAGGTATCAATACTCCAACTACAAGGCTCATGGGACTAAGTCCTCGCTTGTTTAATTCTCTTCCAAGCAAGAATCCTCCTATCGCAAATGAAAACAGATAGCAAAAAACTAACACAGGATGGGACTCTCCGAATTGGTCCATACCAGGAAGCTGGAATTCTCCTATTCCTTGAAGACTTGTTACAAGGAATCCGAAGAGTTGAGCCGCTGGACTTGGAAGATCTGTATTTCCAAATCCATTGTACGTATCAAACAGTGTATAGGTTATGAAAGATCCTGCGGTTGTTCCAAGCATTGCTCCAACAAATACAGCTTTGAGAATATCTCTCCCTCTAACATTTGTCAATCGGCCAAGTTTCAAATGTACGAGGAGCGCAATTGCAGCATCCTGAAGGGCACCCAACATTGACATAAACGTAGTAATTACTACAAATGAAACTTTGAATAGTAATATGGCAGGTATAGCAACAATATCAGAGATATACCCTGCTAGCATTCCTGTTTCACTGATTGCACGTGCTGTAAAATATACTGATACTAGCGCAATTGGGGTTCCAACTAGAAACAAAAGCCAGTGTATCTGGATTCCGGGGAAGGGTTGAATGAAATAAAATATGATGATTCCCACAATCATAAACATTCCAAGTGACACAAATGCCATCCATGGTGGAATCTGCCCTCTTCTAGACTTTAGGTATGCTTGAGGATCTGCAAGTATTTGTCGTATTTCTTCCCTAAACAACTCAATTGAGAATAATTCTTGTTTCACTCTTAGTCTTCTTAGCAGATCATGACTCTTGATTGGTGCATCAACCATGACCATTCCGTCAGCTGCACATACTGATGAGGAAGATGATGTTTTTTCTTCGAATTCTTCTGGAGTCATCTCATCATTCTTCCCTCGGCTCAGGAAATCACCTGCCATAACTGTTACAAAGACACCCAAGGCGATGTAGATAATTTCCGCTCTCCTGATATGCCCCTCATAAGGAATTGCAGGGTTTGCCCCCTCCAAGAGTAACCATATCAAGAATGAAGCAAGGCTGCCTATAGCAATGACAATCGCCCTCTTCCAACCAACAAAGAATCCTATTCCCGCCATCATTGGAGAATTGCTTATGCCAATCCAATTAGGAATTCTTGAAGCTACTGGAATTACAGGACTTAAAGCATTAGGAAAAGAACTCAGATTCGTTCCAGTTAATCCTTCAGTAACTTTTGTCGCTCCTACCCAAATACTTGAAATGCCAAGACCCAGGCCTACTGCCTTTTTAGCCTCTATATCTCCTCCTATGCAATTTATTGTGTACGCCTGAGGTTGGACCTGTGGCCATGCTTCGTGTTCGAATCTGTCTCTAAATGGAGCTAGAAGAATTATACCAAACACTGCGCTGATGGCAGTAACCAAGACAATGAACAAGAGTGTAGTTGTAGGATTGTAAAGGTCACTGCTGATATTAAAAAGGGGATTCGAAGGCTCGAAAATAGCAATTGCTGGAAATGTGATAAGCACACCAATAGATACCATCGCAGACGAGTTAGCAATGGCTACAACAATGGTGTTTTCTTCGGGAGTATATTGCCCCTTCGCACTTAGGATTATCGCGCCGAGCATCTCAGCGCCGACTAGGAAAACAACACCCAGCTTCAATGCGAGCCAGATTCCCAGAAAAGTCATAATGATACCTACAACCAGACCAGTACTCAACGCTCTCTTGGTCAGAGGGTGCCTTGGTTCTGCGCGCACAGAACCGTAGATCAATAGTCCTGCAACAGCCATCAACACGACATGATGAAGTGCTGGGTAACTACCAACAACTAAAGTTCCCATTGCGATAATAGTGATTATGCTCAACTCTGTATTATTTGGGGGCGGTCTGAAGAGAGCACAGTAAAGAAGAACTCCCTCGATAATAAGTGAAAGAATTACCCCTGGATAAATCCAATGGCCACTTTCTATTACATACAATATGTAAAAAATACCTGCTGAAAATATACCTGCAAGAAGAGTCCGTGTCGTATCTGGTCTATATTGTCTGATCCAGTCTTGATTTGTCAATATTAAATAGATAACAAAACCAAGAACAGCCATTAGGACCATTTCCGAAAAAACACGCAAAATAACTACGAGTGATAGGTAGAACAACAAAAGTGGTGTGATGAGTAGGAGTTCTATTCTTGTGAACGGGCGTTCAATATATGCAAAGTACAGGAGGGTTAATTCAACTACTAATGCAATGATGACATCGGGTTGTGCAAATCGGCCAAGTGCCATTGCTGCGAGAACCCAAGACACTCCCACCGAAAAGATGAGTAACAGGAGTGCTCTAATCCTGGTTGGGTTCACGACCAATGTTTCCTCCGGGGTTTTATTAAGCTACTAGTAGCTTATTGAAATACTAGTAGCTTATTGAAACAAAGACTCAAACGATGCCCTCTATATAATTGCCTATATCACAAGGAGAGAACTTGTCTGATATCAAGTGCAGATTTTCCACTGACTAAGAGTGTCTTCTCTCTTGACTTGTGTCCTGCAATTATACTGATATCTCTAGTTGAGATTCTCAATATTTTTGAAAATCTCTTGAGCAACTCAACATTGGCCTTTCCTTCTCTTGCCTGGCTTGAAAGATTTACAAAAACAGATTCCTGTGTAATTTCTGATATCAACTCCTTTTCTCTGGAATTTGGTCTAACAACCACTCGAATCATAGCCCCTTTTTCAGTATCCCAGACAGGTCCGTTTGTCATAGACCCCAAAACATATACTTCTACATAAGTGTATTATTACTGTTCAATAGAAATCTATCAAGGATTTGTTTATTTGGAGCGGTTGCAGGAGTTTTTGTGTGACCGTATTGAACGGGGTGAATCAATAATGAGCGATCCTGTTATGGATGCATATACAATGGCCTACAATAGTTCAGGTAATATGGTGCAAGCCTTTGGTGTCATTACAGAAGGCGGACAAGTACTATGGCAAAGCAACAACTGGGACCTATCTGCTGATGCTTCTGGACTTATCTCTGCTGTTAAATCAAGAAGTCCAGCAGTCACACAAAACAACGTCAGATATTCAACCATGAGATCAACTCCTGAGAGTCTTGTGGCTCGCAATGTTCAAGGAAATGGTATCCTTATCCTAGCTAAGATTGAAGGTGACAAATGGGTTGTTGCCTGGAGTGCACCAGATGCTCAACCTGATGGTGTCTATGTTGATGTTGA
>SDOA01000146.1 GCA_004524595.1 Candidatus Thorarchaeota archaeon
ACTTTCCCATTCTCGCAACCTCATACTTCCCTATCATGAAGAGATATTAAAGTTGAAGTGTATGTGTGCACACCATAACCGTTCGACTTAGGCCTTTTGTCTGCTCTTCAAGTAGACTAGAACCACAACAGCTCCAACCACACAGATAATGCCTGTTATGAGAAAAGCTTCGAGGATGGGTGAACCTGTCTGATTACCCCCTGGATTACTGGTTGTTGGCGTCATGATTGACAGATAATAATATGAATACTGGGTTGGAACTGTTTCTGCCCAGTTTCCTAATGTATCATTGGCAAATATCTTGAAAGAGAAGCTGATTAAACGGGGACTTGGAAGATTATTTATCGAGTCCCAGGCTATGGTGAATGTAATATTTCCTGCATATTGGCCATCAATCTCATCACCTGAGATTCGTGTTGTAGTACGGTTTATCCAATTACTGAAGGTATAGAATCTAAAAATAACAAAGTCTACACCATCAGAGTCGTTCACACGAAAATCAAATGAAAAGACCTGTTCACTCTGACCCGTATATATGGCATCTATCGTCACTCCAATGACCTCTGTACTATTCTCAATCGTAGGATACCACTCTATAGTCGGTGGGTCTGAGGAGTCAGCAGGTGCATGATGACTAGCAAGCAGGACTTGGTCATTTCCATAGCCATGAGAAGGTGAAAAAACTAGGGATATGACAATCACAAGAGCAACAGATACAGTGAATAATCGAAACTTTCCCATTATCACAACCTAGACTCACTACTCCTGTAGAGATTTCAATGTTGAGGTGTAGGGGCTCACACAGATCTTAAACAAACGCATTCTAACTGAAAAACCAATTACTTATTTGAAGATTATACCTATAATATATAGACTCGATTGAGTCTACTATGCAAAAGTGGTGATTTGAATGAAAGTCATAAAGAGAGATGGTTCAACAGAAGCCTTCATGCCTGAGAAGGTCGTTGTCAGTGCTGTAAAATCTGGTGCCCCCTATGAGACTGCCCGTGAGATTGCCAGTTCTCTTGAAGCGAGATCTGAGAGTTCTATGAAGAGTACACAGATTCGCGAGTACGTGCTATCAGAGCTCCGTACGAGAGAGGCTGCCTCCGCTGCTGATGCGTGGGAGGCTTACGATCACAAACATAAGAAACCTTGAGTTAAGGTAAAGCACTGTTCTAAAATCATTAGATTGCTGAGATTTTAGATAGTTCTCCTCTCAGAGAGAAGTATCTGCTCTAAGTTAGATGATGTCATAGATAAGACAATAATACAAAGACCACGAAAAATCGCGATCCGCTCATCACTAACAGCAATTATCTTTCAACTCAGAAACATTAACCTTATAGGTTTCTAGATAAATTTTTACTTGGAGAAGGGAGATTGAGCCCACAGAGCGAACTTGACTTTATGGGGATGCAGAGGAGTGTTCCACTGTTTTCCAGTCAGTTGGGTTCCGGTCTTATCATCTTGGCAATTTTCTGGGCTCTAGTCCTTCGAGTAGTTTTGTTTATTGCAGGAGTTGTAATTGATTTTCTCCTTTGGATAGTCCTCACTATACTCGTCGGCTCTCTGATGCTGATTGCATGGAGTCTCTGGAAACGAAAACGTTTTTGCAATCCTGTGACTGACCGGGGTCTGTTGAATCTCTATGAGGAGGTTAAAAGGGATCTTGGAAAAGGTGATGATATCGAACTCTGGTACCGTGAGATAGACAGACAGGTGTTTATGTCCGCCAGTGACATATTCTTCAAAGCACTACTCTTCTCAGAGAGCGCTATCGCAGATATTCTAGAGAAACCAGATAAAGGAAAGATGCTCTTAGCGAAAGAGGTTCTCAAAGTAGAGAAAGAACGACCAACGACTCGATTTCTACTCTCTGTTCTTGGATTTACTCTTTTTTCATTGCTAGAGAGTCTTTTTCTATTGGATTTTATCGAGGTATTATTCTTTTCATTTGGAACTGCTTTACTGACTATCATCGTTATCACTGTTGTTGTACTCTTGGTAATCATACCTGTTCTGAGAACAGGACAACAAGATAATGTCGATGAGATAATAGAACAGCTCTATGGCTTTCCTCCAGATGCTGCAATGTTTGAAGTCTTCTATGGCCTACCAATTTCCGACGAAATGCTCCATAAGGCAAAAGAGGAGAAAGAAGAAAATCCCGGTCAGCGAAGGATTGCCCTACGTAAGGCAACAATTGCCACACTGATTGTCTCTCCCATTGCTTTCATAATCTTTTACATCTCACAGTCTGCTATCTCTATTGTATTCATCTTAACTCTATTCATGACAATTGTAGTTAGTGCAGGTGCATTCATTATTGTCTATATGACCTCCTTCATGTGGCCTCTCTTGTCAATGGGACGGAGGGAGAGAAGCACTGAGTGGGACATCCAAATACCACTTGCTCAGGAGGTGCAGACCTTTCTCAACCATCAAGGAGATTCTGAGCAGTTCAGGGTTGTTGGAGTGAAATATTCATCTGATGATGACTATGGTTTAGTCATCCTACGACTTCAACCAACTTATTCAGAAGAATCAGTTTATGGTGTAGCGCCATCCATAGTGAAAGAACTTCATGATGTTGAGCTCCTTGGACCTCTCATTTTTTCTGAATTAGAGAAGAACGAGATTGAACGCAAGGAGCGACGGATGAGTTATTGTGTTCTCGCAGTTGCATTTCCCTTCTTAGCAATCTGCATACTCTGGTTATTAATAAACACTGGACTCTATGGTTTTCTAACATATCTTTTGCAAATCCTTTTTGTCTATCTAATAATCAGCCTTGTTCCCTTGGGATTGATGACCTATTGGAAACGAATGACAATCATGGAGTCCGAGATTGAGATAATACGGGGATATCCAAAATACAGGGAAGCACTTGAAATTTTGATAAAACATCATTATACCCTTCCCTATGGAATGACATCATACAAGACCCGACTCGAAAGAATTGATTGACATCTTGGAATTGACTCTAAGCACGAAAAATAAGGTGGATTTTGACAAGTCCTTATCGATTGAAATAAAAGAGTAGCGTAGCTGATTACCAATTGTTGTATTTCTAATCACGAGAATCCCACTCTGAATTAGATATATCAGACCTAGGAGAGCTATTCTGATGCAAGAAAGACTGAGGAGATTCAAGAAAGCAAGTCCCACTCATCCTGTCTTGTACAGGACAGTACGACCATTTAGAGAGTTCATGCGAATCGAGGCCTCAGGTGGTATTATTGTCATTGTCTGTCTTATGGTTGCTCTATTATGGGTCAATTTGCCGATTGGGCCAACATATGATATGCTCTGGGGTACGCATCTCACTGTAGCCTTTGGTGGTCTAGTCATTGATGAGCCTTTGGGATTCTGGGTCAATGACTTCTTCATGGCTATCTTCTTCTTCCTCATTGGGCTTGAGATCAAACGAGAACTACTCATTGGTTGGTTATGCTCAATTCAACAAGCGATTCTCCCAGTCATCGCTGCTATAGGTGCCATGATAGTCCCTGCAACTATCTATATGTTGTTCAATCCGCCTGGTAGTCCAGGAGCTGTGGGCTGGGCAATCCCAATGGCGACAGACATTGCTATCTGTCTCGGTATCCTCAATCTCTTTGGAAACAAGATTCCGACACCCACAAAGGTATTTCTCACAACGTTGGCAATCGTGGATGATCTCGCTGGTATAATGGTCATCGCAATATTCTACTCTCATGGTCTGCACATTGAATATATACTTCTAAGCGTTCTATTTATCATAATCCTGATTGGAATGAATCGACTAGGCGTTCGTAGACTCATCCCTTACTTGGCGATAGGACTTGGACTCTGGACCTCTATGCTTTTTGGAGGGATACATCCAACAATCGCGGGAGTTCTTCTTGCAATGGCTATTCCAGCGACAACGAAGATCAACTATGAGGAGTTCAAGGAAATCAATGATCAGTTATATAATCGTCTTGAGAAAATAGTCAGTTGCGAACCAGAGGAAGTCGATACAAAAGCGTTCCAGAACACAACAACCACACTTGAGAGAGCCTGCCGAGATGCTGAGGCTCCGCTCCATCGTACTGAACTGATACTCGCACCATGGGTTGCCTTTCTTATTGTTCCTCTCTTTGTCCTTGCGAATGCAGGTGTTAGAATTGAGCCCGGCTTCTTTGAGTTCTTCTCTAGTCCAATTACTTTAGGCATAATCTTTGGTCTTGTTATAGGAAAACCTGTGGGCGTTCTCTCAAGTATCTGGTTGATTGAGAAGACAGGTCGAATCAGAATCTCAGATGCCTTCAATAGAGATCTTTTAGTCGGTGTTGCACTACTATCTGGAATTGGTTTCACCATATCCCTATTCATCTCTGGTCTATCCTTCTCCCCAGGAATCTTGTTGGAGTCCGCAAAGACAGGTATTTTGATAGCAGCCCTTATATCTGGAGTTCTCGCGACATTCATACTCAGAAAAACAGTTGCCAAAATAGAGGCTGCAAAGGAAGCAGAATTAGTAATGAAACTTACAGCCCATCCAACATAGTCTTCACTAATGTAGATATCCATGATCTACACGTGGCGGTAGATTTCGAAACATAGGAATGCATGTTAGAGTAGTAATTTCAACGCTCTTCCAATAGCGTCAGGTCTCACTCTTGTCTTCTAGAGCAAAGTCAAATTATCACTCACTTCTTAGTACTCTGAAACCATTATTGTTATATCTTGCATATCAAGAGTCACTCGTTACTTCTAATCCGTCTCTAAAATGACTATGGTCTTGGTGATTCTATGATTATCTCTAATGTCTGTGTAATTTCCATATACATTCTAGATGATCTAATCCCTGAACCACATTCACAACAGCAAGATGGAATATTTCTTTCATTAAGGACAATTGGAGTAGACTACTCTTGAGCGAAACACAACGATTGGATGGTTTTAGAAGCGAGTTCGAAAACCTCACACTTACGATTATTGACCTCATTGGGAAACAAAATGGTCTAGTCAATACTATTGCTCTGGATAAATCCAGGTATGAGATGTTTCTGACCAATACTGCAGTTGAAAGACACTTGCAAGATATTGTGCTTGAAAGATGCAATATTGCAGGTGTCAGTACTGTTCTTGGACTACGATTACTCAATCAGATCATTGGTGAGTCCATTCGGATACAAAAGATGACCTTTGATTCAGCCCCTTCTATTGATGGTAACAGGCTGTTCGCAAAAGCTAAAGATATGGAGGACTCTGGTCAGAAATTGATTCACCTTGAGATTGGTGAACCAGACTTTGGACCACCAGAAGCTGTCGTTCGTGCAACAGCCGAAGCCTTGGCTCATAACCTCACACGATATACACAACCAGTTGGAATCCCGACCCTCAAACAGAAGATTGCCCATCGCCTCAATGAGACCTATCACACAGAGGTGACGCCTCAAGAAGTCATTATCACAGTGAGCGGAAGATACGCTCTCTATCTTGCTACAACATGTACCCTTCAAGCTGGAGATGAGGCAATCATCATAGATCCCTCTTTCCCCGCATACTCCTCATTTATTGGACTCGCAGGTGCTCGAGTTGTTCGTATTCCTACCGAGTTCAATGATGATTGGAGGCTCGATATCGATAGAGTTCAGGAGTCTATTAATAAGTCTACTAAAGTCATCATAGTGAATAGTCCCTGTAATCCAAGCGGCAAGATTCTTGATGAACAGACCTGCAATGCCTTGGTAGATCTAGCAGTAGAAAATAACATAACCATTCTCAGTGACGAAGTCTACTCCCCCTACTCATATACTCCATTCACTAGTTTTCTACAGCTTCCAGAGCATAGTCGCATAATTCTAGACTCTTTCTCAAAAGCTTATGGTATGACGGGATTCAGATTAGGATACGCTGTGGCAGACCCTACAATGATTGAGAAGATGGCTCACATTCAGGCGCTACATCTCACTTCAGCTCCTGAGTTCATTCAGTATGCAGGGTTGGCAGCCCTAGACTGTCAAACTGAGGTCCAACAAAATGTGGCTGTGATAAGGTCAAGATTGGAACTTGTCAGTTCACTACTAGAGAATCTTCCCCTCTCCTTCAAACCTGCTGATGGTGGCTTTTACATCTTCGCCAAATTAGAGGATAGAGAATCCGATGCTGGCAAGTTTAGTGAAAGCCTACTTCATGAGAAAGGTGTCTGTGTTATGCCTGGTCTTGTGTACGGACCACACTACAAATCGTTCTTCAGGATTGCAGTCTGTCAATCCGAGGACCGACTTAGGGAAGGAATTACTCGAATGGAGGAGCTTCTTAGAAAACTGTAGGCTCATCCGACTCCACTCTTGATTATAAGGTTGGTTGAGAGCCTTCAATCGAGGCTCCTTATCTCTTGGAGTACCTGCTAAAACAGGAGTGCTAGACCTTCACCTACTGCCTCGAGACCATGGAGTGTTCCTGATGCAATAATTGAGCCAGTCTTTTCTCTGAGTAAACCGAAGAGGATTCCTCCTACAAAAGTGAAGCTGCCCCACCACCAGGCTAGGTTGAAGTCCCCACCCCAGATATTTGCAGTGTTCAACATGTGCGTTACAGCAAAGATACCTGCAGTGATGAAGAGTCCTGCACCAAATTGAATTCCTCTCCATTCATATGGGCGTCCAAACGCAATGTTAAGCCGTGATTGTATATAACCCCGGAAGAATAATTCCTCACCAAAACCAGAGAAGACGAATTGCCAAATGACTGTCGAAACAAGAAAGATAGAGAGCTTATTCAATCCAAGACTAAGAATGATTGGCAATAAAAGAAGCAGGATGAGTACAAAGACATTCTTTTGATGTTGCCTATTCGGAATCTGGAGATTTTGGAAATTAGAATATCTCCGTTCAATCAATCTAACGATGAGAATTAGACTGGCTCCAAAGAAAGCTGTGAGAAACAGAGCACCAAGAGGTTCTAGATATGACCATCCCATCATCAGAGTGAGCACGAATCCAACATTAGTGAGAACAAATAATAGGAATGCGCTAAGTGATAAATCGACACTCTGTGCGCTTAATTCAAAGGTGAGACCATAGTCCTTAGCTTTTCTGCAGAGTCCAAAAATCATGATTGCTGGAATGATGAACCAAAGCGACCCAACAAAGTATGATGCTTCAAGAGGGAATGGATCAGGATTAAAGGTCCCATATATTAACTGCATCAGTCCCAGAGCTATTAGTCCGTATACGACAAATCTCACAATTATAACTTCGCTCAGTGCTAGGACCCTGTCTTTAACAGACGAAGAAGTCACCACATTTACACACTCTTCATTTTCATAGTTGTTCATTCTGTTCACCCCGCTGTTTTTTGTTCTGGTTCTTTCATCAATGTCTGATATCCGTAATAGAGGACAATGAAGAATGCAACGATCAAGAGTAAAACCATGTTGAAATACATTCCTAGACCTGCTTGTTCAAATGGAAAAATCGCTGGTGTGATGTTGAGGGCAACATGAAATGTGACTCCAGTGAATATCGATTTATTGTTGTTATTATACAACCATGTCATGATGATTGATAGTGTAATAGTATTGGTTATGAATAACCAGAATGGTTTGCTTCCATAGATGTCCATTGCTATAGGGAAGAAGTATAGAGGTAAGTGCCATATCCCCCATACAAAACCAATGATAATGGAGGTCATTAGAGCATTCTGCCTTGATTGTACTCTTTCAATGGCAAAACCTCGCCACCCAATCTCTTCACGGAAAGCATTTGAGATGGGTATGAAACCAACAATAAAGAGCACTGGAATCAGATACCACTGCTGAATAAAAGGAAGGTTAGGTGCAGCCCCACCTGTTAAGATACCAAGTACCATTGCAGATCCATTAATCAATGGCATCAGGAAGAGAAGAGGTAACCACCACAATTTCTTGATTAGTCGTGGATCTACACTTCGTTTGAGAACCTCTTTGAACTTGGGCATTCCTCCATCTCTGTAGTAGAGGGAAAGTCCGACCAGTGTGGGTATCGATCCACCAATAACATTCAGTAGAACATAGATTGAATCATCAATCTGTAATGCAAGAATACCAAATGTTACCAATACTCCTGGGGGCCATATCACCCAAGAGAGGAGTATTGTCATGACAAAGAAAAACACAGGAATGCTAGTTCGCTGTTCACTAGATCCTGTTAATGGGAAACAATGCACCTGGAAACATCCAAAAATTCTCTGATATTTTAACTTGTTCCCTGAACAATTATCGTATATACAATAATGCAAATTTATTAGATAGAGCTGCTTCAGATGTGCAAACCTGAAATCTTGATTTCATGGTTCCTTCATGAAGAAAGATGGAGAACAACTAGGTGAAAGAGTTCATTGTTAGACATCAATTGGCACTATTTGCTATAATTACTCTCATTATTGGTTGGTTTTGGTGGGGTCAGATGGTCTTGGGTCTTTGGCCTGAAGAATATATCATCATTCCATCAACACTGGGAGGCATCTCACCAATCCTTACTCTTGTGATACTTCAGAAGCTCTCAAAAAGAGAGGTTGACATTGATGGAATTGTCAAAACAATACGGATTGGTTGGAAGCATCTTCCTTGGCTTGTTGTTGCTGCATTCAGTCTACCTCTTGTCTTTACTCTGGGAAATGTTCTCAGTTTTGTCTTTGGGTTTGAATCGGAATTACTTCTCCTCAATCCTGGGCCTGCAGAATTAGGATGGGCTCTTCTGGCAATTGTTCCAATAACCTTCTTTCCAGGATTAATCACGAGCCCTCTCTTTGAAGAGACCGGGTGGCGTGGATTTGCTCTTTCTAAATTACAGGCGATGTTCGGAAGGGAGATTGGTAGTCTA
>SDOA01000147.1 GCA_004524595.1 Candidatus Thorarchaeota archaeon
TATCTCGACAATCTCTTGCACAACGTTAGCTAATTCATCTCGTTCCATATCCACTTCCATTTCTGAGTTGTCCCAGAGATAACGTCTTCCCGGATTGTCAAACTTCTCAAAGATATCCTCAATTACACTGTCGGGAATTCTTGTGTCTGGTCGTTCCTTGTTCCATCTCAGAGCTGTTGTCACAAGTGTACTTACATGAATGATGAGAAAGCCGCATCCATTTTCTAATGCGGTCTCGAACAACTCATGTCTCATGCTCGTGTAATAGTTGGTATCATCATGAATTACACTCTTTCCCTCTGTCACAAGTCGTTTGACCATTGCTAATGCTTTCTGTCGCACAATCCCCTCCTTCTCAGGCTGCCAATTAGTGTAGTATGAGTTGTCCCGCCACTCATCTGTTCTCACAATCTCAACACTGAAATCTAATGCTCTTTGGATGGCATTCGCCAGGGTTGATTTTCCAGATGATGGTAGACCACAGAGGGCCAAAATGAATTGATTCATTCTAATCTAGAATTCTCTAGAAATTACAACAAATGAATGTAGTGTATAGAAAAAGAAGAAGGGAGTAGCTGGAACCATGCCCAACTACTATGGTTTAATAGTAATCTTCAAGCTGTTTGCTAGGTCTTTGTACCTGTTTCTGACAGTGACCTCTGTAACATTTGATGCCTCAGCAATCTCACGTTGAGTTCGTCTGTCATCTTCAATGATACCCGCAATATAGAGGGCAGCTGCTGCAAGACCGCCTGGGTCCTTTCCTGCTGTGATGCCTCTGTCTCTAGCTTCGTTGATGATATTCATGGCCGTCTGAACAGTCTTGCCATCGAGGCCAAGGTCCGCAGAAATTCTTGGCATAAGATCATTTGCAGATGGAATTGGTACCTTTACATCCACATTTCTAAGGATCAATCTGACACATTGACCAAGCTCTTTTCTGTTAACCCGCGCTTCAGTGACAATCTCATCGAGCTGCCTTGGGATCTTATGGATTCTGCATGAGAGATAAATAGTTGCGGCAACCATTCCTTCAATGCTTCTTCCTCGTACCAGACGCCTGCTGAGAGCCTTCCTGTATACCAGTGCAGAAGTCTCTTTGGTCTCTTGAGGAACACCAAGCTGTGATGTAAGTCTGTCCATCTCACTCATGGCAATGCTAAGATTCCTGTGCTGAGAGCTATGAACTAATGTCCTGATCTGCCATTTTCTCATTCGGTAAATTGCAGCGCGACTTGATGCAGCAATTGCACGTCCATTTGCATCACGGTCGCTCCAACCAATAGTTGTTGCAAGACCCTTGTCCGCCATAGTCAATGTCATTGGGGAACCTGTTCTAGCTCTTGCATTTCTCTCTTCAGAAGTAAAAGCACGCCATTCTGGTCCCGTGTCCATAACTCTTTCGCTAATCACACAACCACAAGATGTGCAGATCTGTTCTCCACGATTATGATCCTGATAGAAATCATTACCGCCACACACTGAACAGACAGTCATACCCTTGCTGGTGCTTGTTGCAGCACGTACTGGTCTCGCCATTTTAGTCACCTAATTTTTTCCCCCTCATTCATATATGGCCGTCGAGGTACTTTGTATCGATTTACAAAATCGCAACCTGAGGAGGAATGCTTCCCCAAGCGCGCATTTCTACGTATATAAGTCTAAGCATGAAAGAGCTATTGTACCGTTCACTATCCGCCATTATTCACAGAGAGTATGTTATTCTCAATAGTATGTATGGACATTATATCCTACTACATAATTATCTTTCCTATAACTGTAGATGTGTCTTCATTTGCTCCCTTAAGAATCATCTGACGCAGCGTCGATTTGAAGTATTTATCAAGCTCATCAATTGATCTCAATGTGATCTTCAATATAGTATCAACATTAGAATTCGTAATCTCAATCTTGGCATCCTGCCCTTTCTGCCTAGCTTTTTCCACTTGAGCAAGTGCAGCTCGTATTTCTTCCCATCCTTCAACATAATGAACATCTATTTGTTGAAACATTGAAGCAAACCTACCATCTTCTTTGTATTTGCCTCCTCGCTGTAGAATATAACCTCGTATAAAGAATGGAGTAATGCCATAAACTAACAATCTACTAAAATTCAAGAATCAAAAATAAAACAAGGGAGAGGAGAACGCCTGATTGCGAAAGGAAGTCCAGCTGTGTGGGGGCAGCTGAAACAAGGAGATGATCAGACGTCACTCCTCACTTTTTACCAATATTATTCAAGACATGCCATCTGCTTTATTGCAGAATCTGGGATAATGTGGATATTACCATAGAATTCTGCTCCAGAATCAGCAACTGTCTTTGAGAGAGCTACCTTCAGGAGACCGTCTGTCTTTCCCAATAGATATCCTGCTATGTATTGTAAGGGAACATGCATTTTATCAGCTTGTTCTTTGGACATAGCACAGCACTCCACACCAGGGCTTTCGAAGATGACCTCTACTGTCTTGTGCTCTTCACAGGAAGCATGTCGGATCAACTGCTTGGTCCTCTCTGATATTTTCTTGCTACCTGTAACGCTCTCTACTCTACTAGTATCATAATGAAATGGATCTCCTGTCAGACGATGAACTGCTGGGGACAGATAGAGAGTCTTCTCAGAGAAGTGTGCAATTTGCTCATCTCCACCATCGACAAATCTCTTGTCCTCACTCTCTCCGACCAAATATCGGATTCTGTAATGCTTGGCATCTACTCTCTTCTTCTCGTCATGTTCATTGACGGTTACCATCGTATCTTCCCACATCTCAATGGGAGTGAATGGATTCTTTGATACTTCAATCATTAAATATCACCATAAGGAAATATTATTAACTATTGTTAATATACAATAGTTAACTTATAAGGTTGGTGAAATATGACCTCTTAACGGAAAACAGGAATGAACTGCAATGATAGAATATCTTTCAATTGTCTTAGCCTCGACCGCATTTGGTATCCAACATAGCGGCATTTCAGCCCTTAGGGTAAAGAATTGGATTATTGACAAATATGGAAAACAGGGCTATGCTACTATTTTCAATGTTACTAGTGTACTGACTCTATCCTTTGCATTTCTCTCGATGAACTTCTGGAATTGGCTCTATTTCCTTACACCTCCTTCTCTCATTCACATCGTTCTGATTGTATCTGGAGTAGCGGCTGGAACAATTGGTGCTGTAGTTGCCATGAAGGCTTCTGCTGTCATTTCAGTAAGTACAGTAGCTGATATGCGGACTGATAGAAAAGCAGAACTTGTCACCGATGGTATCTATTCTAAGGTTCGACACCCCTTGTACTTGGCTACGATTTTGGTCTTTGGTGCCATGGCAATGATTTATCCATTTCCTAATGTTGTAATATTCGCGGTCTCTATGATCTTCTATACCTTGATTGGAGCATACCTCGAAGAGCGGAAGCTCATCATTCATTATGGTGATGATTATCTTGAGTATAAAAAACAGGTTGGATTTATTCTACCTCGTTTCTAAAGGATGTTCTACTTCATCATCTTTTGAATCTTTGAGAGGTGTCTTGATCTCTTCACCGCCTCTGGGGATATCTCATGAATCTCTCCCTTTTCTACAACATAGTGCTTTGTTTGTAAGTCAGGAGTAAAATGCCGTCTGATGTCTTCGATGACATAGTGCAATTGAACACAATGAGGACTACCATCAATCGTCAATACTGTAATCTCTGCGATGTCTGCATATCTTACAATCGAGGCAATTTTAAATCCGGCTTGATTTACATGAGTTTCTTCCAGACATACGTGAAGAATGGTACATCCGTTCTCTCTCGCAGCAAACTCTTTGATGATGTCTGGAAATCTGTCCATGCAACTCCCAATTAGGAGGAGTCTCCCTTTACTTCTTAACCGTTCATCTCCTACATTGATACGCATTAATTCCTGTATTTCCATCAATTCCTCTCTCAAGGTTACCATTTCCTACGAATAGTCGGGGACTCATCGTGCTCTGGTGCTGCTGTCCGATGTTCTCCAAGGTGTGGTGCAATACGAGCTATAATATCACCTTCGAAGACATAATTCATTCGACTTAGTGAAACCACCGTGCCCTCGATAGGTGTTGTTACATCTATCTTATCTTGCACCTTCCCAATTACTATCTCACTCTGCACGCTTTCACCAAGATTGACCCTGGGTACGAAAAATCCTTCGGTTTCCACATTGATAGGTGTTAATCTGCCAGTTAGTGCTACCGAGGTCTCTATCCTCTCTCCAGAAATCATATCCTTCAAACGCATGAAATTAAGAATTGCCTCACGTACTTCAACAGACGCTTGAGAGTCTACTTGGTCACTATCACCTCTCATTTCGATTGTTACAATGGGTATCCCCTCATGAGAGGCTTCTGTTGTCAGGCTTCCCCGTTGACCTGAACTCTGCACTGCAATAGGAAGTGCAATCTGCGATGCTAGATTCCGTACATGGATATACTCTCTATGCATGGATACAATATGGCTCATGCAATTCTGCCACCCTGTTCTCAGATGAATGATGTAGTCTGCTTGAGCTGCCTTCCGCCATATCTCCCACGCTGTTCTCTCTGTTACTGTGCCATGTTCGTCTCCTGGAAACACAGAATCTAGATCCTTCGAATCTAATGGTGACACTTTTGTGCCAAGTCTGAAGGCTAATGGATTGGCAACTGGAAGAACTGTTACTGATCCATCAATTCGGTCAAGGCCCTCTAGATGCCTCATTATCAAGTAACTCGTATATACATCCGTGGCAGATCCCCCATCCATTGCTGCAATGATTAAGAGGTTGGGTCTCTCTTCACCAAATGTATAGAATCCAAGTGTTGTGCCTGTCTTTAAATCAACATCCACCGCATCTACAACAGCCTTGACCATGAAAAGACCTTCTTTCAACTGATATGCAATTAGTGTTCTACCAAAATATGAAGCGGTGTATGACTTTAACCTGCTTTGGAAACCCGTTCCTCGCTACAATTGAAAAGGAATACATCTGTTTTGAACTCCCTCCTGATGAACGAATCATGTCTGCTTAGCGCATAGGGACTCCTCAAACGTGTATGCTCGACCTCTAAGAGTTCCGGGTGTCCACACATCTCAGGATTACCTATCCATGCTGTTGGGATGCCCTTTTCCACGATATCTATACCAGTCATGGAGAGATATGGTTCCCAGCTCATGATTATGAAGGATGGTCTATATCTCTCAATGGATTCGAGAGCATCTAATGTTTCAACCCATTTTGGATATGCAATGCTATATCTCCCATCCTTTGCATCAGTTGCAATAATCTTTCGTTTAATGGTTGGTTGCAGAAATTCTGTGAGTTTACCATCACCGCTCATGACTTCTAATATTGGGCTACTACTATCACTTGTTATGATTGTTCTGTTGATTACAGATGAAAGTTCATTGATGAATTCCTCGTTATAAATCTGAAAAACCCATCTTCCACCCAAATTTGACCCGTTACAATATGCTTTGACCTCTATTATTTGTTCTAGTCTTTCGAAGAATTGCAGAACTTCTGCATAAGCTCGGAGGTCTCTATGGATATCCATGTATTCAATGGCGTGCCGGATAGTCATAGTAATCATTATCCATGGGATTTATTTTAAATTTCAAATTTAGGGCTTCAAAACGCTTTCTAGTGCGGCAATGAAAGGGCATCCTCATCAGGAAGTTCTTTTTCATTAATCAAGTTCTATTAGAGATTTCAGATTAGTCCTGCAACAAGCATCATCGCGAGCGCCCACATTATTATACCAAGACCTGCCTTGATATTTTGCGCTTTGACCCTCATGCTGGCTCTCGCCCCAAGATTACCACCAATCAGGACTGCAAATCCTGTCACGAGAATCAAGAGAATATCCAAACTATGGAATGCTGCATGACCTATTATCCCAAAGAACGCTGAAAAGGATATTATCAGGTGCGATGACCCAGCCGCGTATTTTGTGGGATATTTGCAGACATAGACCATGAATGGAACGATAAGCACACCACCACCTACTCCAAGCAGTCCTGAGATAAAGCCAACCGCAAAACTGAATGTGATAATTAGTATGTACATTGAAGTGGAGAAATGTTCAGGGGGATTCCCTTCTGTTTTTCCTCTCTCCCAGTACGTATAGACCATTCTCGCTCCCATACCCGCAAGAAAGATCACGAACAACCACAACAATACGACTGTATCAGCAAACGCTGATAGAGCCCCACCTATGAAAGCTCCTAAACCAATACCTGGAACAAATAACAGCGACGCTTTGAAGTCTATCATCTTATTGCGGTAGAAGATATAACCTGCGGATATTGATGTTATCAGGTTGAGAACTAGGGATGTTGAGGTTGAAATCAATACAAGATAACCCAACAAAATCAAAACTGGTGAATATACCGAGCCTCCGCCCTGTCCAAACATGGAGAATATGAAAGCTATCAGAAAGACTAGAATGACCGCAGACAGCAATATTATGTCCATACCAATGTGCACCCGCTGTTTTGCCTTTTACGTTTCATTAGTTGACTTCATATATCCTGAGCATGGAATACACACAGGTGCGCCATCTTTCATCCGGAGATACCTTTCAAATACATACTCGCCGCATCTACTGCATTTGCCTCTATTGAATGAACCTTTAACAGGAGTGAATTTGAAGTCTGGCTTTGGTTCTATTTTAAACATGAAATCATCAGTCTGTTCATATGTCCACTCTGTGATCTCATTTGATACCTTTTCAGGAATCTCTGATGGTTCCACCCCCTTCTTTCTATAGGTAAAGAACTCAAACTTTCCCATCGCATCAATGAACTCGGGTTTTAGCGAGAACCGTACTGCTCCTTTCTTTGGATGATAGAAGACGGCAGCAAGTTTACCATAGAATGTCTTTGCCATCAAGACCTTACCATATGTTGCTCCAGTTGCTACCTGAATACCATCAACCATGCATGTTTGCGGATGTCCTTCACCAATCTCAGGAAACACAAAGAAACCATGATTCTTCTCATGGTCGACTCCAAGCTGTTCCATTGCGAGTTTAGCCATACGATAGCCAACTGGCATGAATGGGCAGAGGTGCCCATGAAACTCAAAAGCCCAATCGGGTGGTATATATTTTGTAATCATATTGATTCACTAGATTATTTGATAGAATGGTTTTCCTTGGGAATTCGAAGTGTTCCAGCGTGACATTGATCACGTGTCCAATCCCCCATCTCGTTTAGAATGTGAAAAAGACCCTGACCTGATTCAGTGAGTTCATATTGGACACGTGGAGGTACCTCATCAAAGCTCTTTCGTGCAAGGACTCCCAAATCAGTAAGTTCCATTAGTTTTCTTGATAATGTTGTATCACTAATTTCTCTTTTGATATGCTCAATGAGACTCTCTCTAATCTCTGAATATCTGAGTCCATCCTGATTGTTTCCTAAGAGAAAAACGAGGGGGATGGTCCATTGACGCCCAAGTAGCTGTACAACGCTCTCTAGTGGCTTTAGACAGAGTGATTCTATGACAATCAGTTCTCTCATCTCTCATCAGCAGAAGTAACTACTACCAGTAGGAGCAATAAGTTATATGGTATATCGAAACTCAAGATTTCAGAGATGACCTATCATGACTAAATGCAAATGTGAAAGAGGAGAACATCACAAAGAACTGAATACGGAAGAACAAGTTGCTCATCTAGAGTCCTGCATTGCTGATGTCATTCACAAACTTGAATGCATCAAAGACGAATTAGCACTCGTGAAAGAGAAAGTATGAGACAAAGTCTAGGATGTAGTTATGCTTGGAACAAGTCATTCTCGCACAGAATATTACTAAGCAGTACGGTGACTTACAGGCAGTTGATGGCATCAGTTTCTCGGTACAAAGAGGAGAGATATTCGGGCTACTGGGACCTAATGGAGCAGGCAAGACTACCACAGTGAGGATGCTTACCGGCGTCATCTCGCCATCATCTGGTATGATCTCTGTATTAGGCCTTGATATGCCAAGCCGTGCAAATGAGATTCGGAAGCATATTGGTGTCCTTCCTGAAACTGCGAATGTCTATGTTGACCTTACAGGGCAGCAGAATATGAATCTCTTTGGGGACCTTTACGGTCTTAAGAGAAACACCATTATTGAGAGATCTGCCCAGCTTCTCAAAAAAATGAACATCTATGATGCACGCAACAGAGAAGCAAAGACTTACTCAAAAGGCATGAAACAACGACTTAGCTTAGCTATGACACTCATGACTGATGGAGAGATTCTATTCCTCGATGAACCTACATCAGGTCTTGACGCTGAGAGTTCAAGGGAGATTCGTGGAGTCATTGCAGAGATGAGTTCACAAGGCAGAACAATCATTCTGACAACACACAATATGCAGGAAGCCCAAGATCTCTGTTCCAGGGTTGGTGTCATTAATAGGGGCAAGATTGCGGCGATTGACACACCAATGAATCTGAGGCAAACGTTTGAGAAACGTCAGAGTGTTGTTATGAATTTCTCTAAGCCTATACCTAAAGAGAGAATCCAATCAATACCGGGTGTAGGAGAGGTATTTGTCACAGGCGTTAATGTACGGTGTTTCACGTCAGAACCCGGGTTGGTTTTGACTGGGTTGGTCGAGCTAGCCACAAAACTGGGTGTCCAGGTCGTATCTGGAGGAACTGAGTCAGCTACACTTGAGGATGTGTTTCTTGAGTTAGTACGTCCAGAGAAAGGAGGTGATTGAGCAAGTTGTTACTTCTTCGTCAGATATTAGCAATTGCTCGCAAGGACATGAGAGTGTATTATACGAAGGGACCCACA
>SDOA01000044.1 GCA_004524595.1 Candidatus Thorarchaeota archaeon
ATCCAAATTAGAGCCCGAATCTGTTGTTGAAGAGATTCCAACATCGAGTACAGATCATATTCATGATCCAGATTCTGAAGTGGAATAATCAGTTTCTGGTAACCATGCGAGTGCTGCAAAAGCTAACAATAATCCAAATGAAATCCATCCAAACAACAATGCTCCCCAAAGATTTTCTTGAAATATGATAATGTCAAGATAGCCATGGATTCCCCCTGAGAGTCCTGATATTATTGTGAAAATAATTCTTGATCTTCTCTTCGTCATCCCGGCTAAAGCAAAAGTTGAGAGCACCAAACTAAAACCTGACAAAAAGAGAAGAGTCTTGATTGTGCGATCTGGTATATCTGAACTTACTATTAACCAGAAATAAGTACCAATAAGTCCCATTCCAATAAATAAAACGAGATAGTAAAAGACTTTGCCACGAATCAACGACATATCACTAAATCCTCTCTCAGAATTGCTTAATCCACCTCGGGACGATGTCTAGCATATAACTCCTTTGAGTACTAATTTTAAGGCGAATGGTTTTTATCATCCTTCCTGATTGCGCCTTTCTAGGTTCGAAGAGTGCAGACCGATATCATCTTGATGAATAGGTGACTCCTATACTCACCATGATCTGTTTCCCAATATCGATTCTGTATTTATCGGATTCATCGGCAAGTAGATTCAATCATGGAGGTCACGAGGATACGATGAGATTATTCATCGACTTCATTCCTGTACTCATATGGGCCGTATTGGCCATTGTACTCGTAGTCGGTATGTTAGTAGGTTCTTGGATACTTAGACCTCATGTTCTTCAAAATAGTGAAAAGACATCAAGTTACGAATGTGGCGAAGAACCAATCGGGCCTGCAAGAATTGCCTATCCCTACAATTATCTTGTTTACACCATCCTCTTCCTTGTTGTCGATGTCCTAGGGGCTTTTCTCTGGTTGTTATCTGCCTCTTCCTTTAGACTAAGTCCATCTGTTGTGTGGCAGGTGTTGTTATTTGTTCTATTATTGCTAGGTGGATTAGGGTATGCAATGAAGAGACTTCCTGAGACTTACCTTAGTGGGCAAGAGACCTTGACACTCTACCAAGAAGCAAAGGCAGCTCAACAAGAACAAGAACAACGGACAGGAGGTCACTGAACATGCTTCAGTTCGAGGTCTGGTTTGAACAGGCTGAGTTTCTTGTTATTGCATCTATCGTCATATTCCTTGCTTATTTGGCTTTAGAGCATAAGGATATTGTTTATGCTGCCTTCTTTTTTGGTTTTATGGCTTCATTTGTTGCGGGATTCTTCCTACTTCTTGAAGCACCTTTCATTGCTGGTATGCAAATTGCAGTCTACACAGGTGGGATTAGTGCACTCATCATCTTCGCTGTACTTCTGTTACCTCGTGCCCAAGACTCATCACTTGAAATCTTTGCATCAGCAAGACGACAGCGTGCTGGATTGGTGCTCGCTGCCTTGGTCGGGTCTCTCTCAGCAGCACTTGCTTTAGTATTTCCATGGTATGAAACATTTTCGCCAACTACTCCTCCATTAGAAGATAATTTGGAATTATTAGCCCAATGGCTTTGGTCTGATCATGGCATCTATGTTCAAATGATCGCGCTCATACTCCTTACAGCCATCGTGGGCTCTATTGCAATTCTCAAGATGGAAAAAGCAGAGCGTCTCGTTCCAATCAAAGGTATATATGGAATTGAATCAGTCGATGAACCAATAGATGATATCCCTTCAGAGGTTCAAAGTCATAAAACCTCGATTTCTGAACAGGAGGGTGACACCTCATGATTCCTCTCTCCTGGTATCTAGTTGTAGCCTTCATAATGATAGGACTTGGAGCCTATGGGATGATGGTAAAACGAAATCTGATTCGTATCCTGATTGCTGCGGAAATTATGGGGAATGGTGTAAATATTGCTTTAGTTGCTGTTTCTATCTATAATCCTGTTTTTTCGTTCACAGGCCAAGGATTACTCATCCTTGTTATTTCTGTAGCTGCAGCTCACACAGCACTTGCTATGGTTCTCATGCTCATGTATCACAGACGTTATGGAACCGTTGATCTGGGTCAACCCATTGTTTCGGAGGATGATACCAATGGTTGATGCATTAACGTTGGCAAGGCTAATCATCAACAAATATCCCGATGTAGTCTCGAGACCTCTTGATGGTAACAAAATCGAACTCATAGTTCCAACAGGTTTTATACGTGATATTTTTGTCATGATTGATGAGCTTCTTCCTGATGCAATGCCGGAATCTGTCTTTGGTATTGACCTTGAGAACGACAAGTATGAGGTCATCTACATAGTCTGGTCACACGAATCAAGACTACTCTGTCAAATTCGTGTTGCTCTGGAGGGTGAAAGACCTGAGATTGACACAGTGAGTGATATCTTTCCTGGATTCGAATGGCATGAACGAGAGACCTCCGAAATGTTTGGCATAATCTTTAGGAATCATCCAGACATGCGTCCGCTATTGCTCCCTGACGAACTAGTTGGCAAATATCCAATGAGAAAGAGATTCCTGACAGACAGAAGTCGTATTGAAGAAACTGGATTGACATCACCTCGACCCAGACCTTCGGATGGAGGTGAATCATCATGAAGCCTGATATCCTCGATGAAGCAAGTGAGATATGGTTTGGGCCGCAGCATGTCAGTGCTCATGGGTGGGCTACAAAACTCACGCTTGTTGGTGATTATATTGTAGAGTGTGATCCAAATGCTGGATATTTTCATCGATCTGCAGAGAAGTGTCTTGAGTTCAGGAATTTTAGACAGGGCTCAATGATTCTAGAACGTATTTGCATGATAGAGGCTTTCATCGCTGAGTATCCTTATGTGGCAGCAGTCGAGAAGATAGTTGATTTAGAAATCCCTGACCGCGCCAAGATAATGCGTACGATAATGATCGAGTTCAATCGAATTCATTCATTCCAGTTTTGGTGGGGCCAGTTCGCTGGTGAGCTAGGGCTATTCGCGATGCTTCTCTGGCCATGGGTTGATAGAGAATATACTCTTGACGCTTTTGAGGAACTCACAGGGTCTCGTCATTCAGTGTCATATAACACACCCGGCGGTGTCAAATATGATTTCACACCCAAATTCATTGAGAAGATGCAACACGCAATATCTCGTGTTGAAGAGAGATTACCTGTCTTTCGAGATATGCTTCAAGGAAGTCCCACTTTACGATTACGTACACAAGGGATTGGTCATTATAATGCAAGACAGGCACTGAAATGGGGACTGACGGGTCCAAACATCAAAGCCTGCGGGATTCCCATGGACTTGAGAAAGGATGATCCTGACCTGAATCTAGCTTATGACCTCATTGATTGGCAAGTACCAACTATCACAAACAAAGACCATCCTGGAGAATGTGATGCGTATGATAGGCTTCTCCAAAGGTTCAAAGAAATCGAGACCTCTATTGATATTATTCGTACACTACTACCCCTTCTTCCTGATGGTGATATTATCGACCCTAAAGCACGAGCAAAAGTCAATCGTTTACCACAGGCTGAGAGCTACGGTAGAATTGAAGGAACTCGTGGGATTACAACAGTCTGGTTGAAGACAACCGATAAGGCTCAGACACCTTATAGAGCGAAGATACGTGGACCATGCTTCGCCTCATATTATGCATTAAAACACATTGTCCCAGGTGCGCGGTTTGCTGATTTTCCAGCAATCTTTGGGAGTCTAGATCCATATCCAGGATGGTGGGACCGCTAGGAGGTGAAATGTCGTGCAGTTTGATTTCTTTATTTGGCTTGACGGAATATGGACCTGGTTCATAGGAGTTCTCATCTGGTTTTGGAGTCTTTTTGACTGGCTATTCAGATGGGTCATCGAAACACTCAATGTTGTATGGTCTATTATCATCATGCCAGAGAACTTTATGTTTCTGTTCAGATCCATCATCTTTCCTGGTCTGATATTTATTGTATTAGCACTCATTTTTACCATTTGGTTTACACGAAAGACTTGGGCTAGAATCCAAGATAGACGAGGTCCGACCCATCTTGGTAAGTATGGCGGACTTCAGCTCTTTGCTGATGCAATCAAATTAATGGGTAAAGAAACAATCATTCCTGATAATGCACGGCGTTGGGCTTATAGAATTCTCCCATCGCTTTTACTCTTGATTGTTCTTCTCCCCTTTGCATTCATCCCATGGGATCCAATATGGAATATCATGGGACATCCTGTTTTTCCTGATCTATCAGTCAGTCTCGTTCTGGTCTTTGCAATACTTACTGCAGTCCCTGTACTGTCACTCCTCATTGGCTGGGTCTCTGGGTCGAAGTATTCACTCATCGGAGGATTTCGAGCTGCTAACAACCAGTTTGCCTCTGAAATACCAATGGTCATCTCATCCGTTGGACCAGCTATGCTTGCAGGTTCTCTTAGTTTGTTTGGCATAGTTCAAGCTCAGACCAGTATCTGGTACATAGTACTTCTTCCAATCAATTTCGTGACATTCCTAGTTGCTGCAATTTCATCAGTCGGTACTTTTCCATTTGATGCCCCAGTGGCTGATAGTGAAATTATTTTTGGCTGGCGTACAGAACTCTCTGGTATTTATTTCACACTCGTCTATTTTGCGGAATTTGCAGAACAGATGCTCTATAGCGCACTTATGGTCGCACTCTTCTTTGGTGGATTTAATGGCCTTCCATTCCTACCAGGTATAGTGAACTTTGTAATCAAGTGGTTAGTGGTCTTCTTCATCTTCATAGTGGTTACTTCTTCTTTCTATAGGATTCGACAAGATCAAATCGTCCATCTATGTTGGAAGTACCTACTACCATTATCGATACTGAATGTTGTCGTGGTGATGTTTGCAATAGTCTACATACCAGGACTATTGCCGCTTGTTTTAGGAGGATGATGTGATGGGATTCATTAGTACTCTTGGTGACATATTTAGAATCTTGAAGCATGTATTCCGTCAGGCATTTCGTAGACCCTTCACGTATTTTTACCCATATGAGGATAGACCATATCCTGAGTTGACCCGTGGCAGACACATACACATTCGTGAGAACTGCACAGCTTGCGCTCAGTGTGTTAGAGCCTGTCCTGTTGCTGCTATTCGTATTGACAAAGAAGACCGCAAGTTTGAGAAAGATGCGGCGCTATATTTTGATTATACTCGATGCATCTTCTGCGGTGATTGCGTTGCCGCTTGTAGATTTGAAGCTCTTTACCATACAAAAATTGTTGATATCTCTGAAGGCGACAAAGAAGATCTCATCTATGGCCCAGATAAGATAACCACACTCGACAGAGACCCATTAGAATGGCGGGGAGGGAGGTTCCGCTAATGGCATTTGGCATCCCCTTCATGGCATTATCACTGGCTGTGATGTTCTTTGGAGGGCTTTTAATCTACATCCTTAAAGATAGCCTGAGAGAGAATGCAGGCAGAGTTGCTGTTGGTATCTCATTCTTAGCAACTCTCCTAATGATTCCACCTTTCTATGAGTTGTTGACTGCTGGTAGTTCTGTCGAGACCGCTATTTGGTCTGATATCCTTGAGCCATTTGGACTATATCTCGATGCCGTGGCATTCCCAATCACCTTTGCGGTCGTAGTGTTGGGCTTTCTTTCAGTAGTTTATGCTGTTGGTTATACAGAACACACAGAGAACAAACCAACTTTCTTTGCTAACCAGCTCTTTTTCATCATGGGGATGACTTGGGTCACTCTTGCCACCAATATGATTGAATTTTTTATTGCTTGGGAAATCATGTTGGTACCATCATATTTCCTCATCCTCTTCTGGGGTCTCCCAGAGACCCGAAAACGAACTGCACTCAAGTTCTGGCTCTATACACAATCTGGCGCTGTATGTATCTTGATAGGGTTTGGGTTACTCTACGCACAGGGTGGAACTTTCCTATTTGCCCACATATTAACTAATGGTGACATCATCTTCAAGATTATCTTCATTCTTCTTGCTGCTGGTTTCCTTGTGAAGATGGCTGTCTTCCCCATTCACTGGTGGTTACCTCCTGTTCATGCAGAAGCACCGACACCAATCTCTGTTCTCTTATCTGGAGCAATGATTGAGACCGGTGCTTATGCTCTTGTCCGTTTTGGAATGTTGACTTTGAATGATGCTGCAATCTCTCTCTCCTTCTGGGTCGCCGCTCTTGGTGTTATCACCATGTTCTATGGTGGGTTCATGGCACTGGCTCAGTTGGACATCAAGCGGCTTCTTGCTTACTCGTCAGTTTCTCAAATGGGCTACGTCCTCTTTGCGTTAGGTACAGTGACTGTAGTTGGTGTATCAGGCGGCATGTTCCATCTCATTAACCATGCATTCTCTAAAGGTCTCTTGTTTATGACAGCTGGAGCAGTGATCCATCAGACTGGTCTTCGTGATATTAAAAAAATGGGAGGTCTATCTAATAAGATGCCTATTACAGCATTTGCGGCAGCAATTGGTATGATGAGCATCGCTGGCAGTCCTCCCCTCTCGGGATTTGTTAGCGAGTGGATGATGTTCCTTGGAGGATTCAATGCAGCGGCCTCAGGAACAGTTTTGAACATGGGTTTTCTTATATTAACAATTTTGGCTGTCTCAAGTACAATCCTTAGTGCAGCTTACATGCTCCGCTTCTTCTGGAGAGTCTTCTTGGGCACACACCCGGAGGAGCTTGAGGATGTGAAAGAGAGTCCCAAAGCAATGACCATTCCGATGATCATTCTTGGTATTCTCATTGTAATCTTTGGAATATTCCCGAGCTTGGCACTTGATGTCATAGTCCCGGCTTTTACAGGAATTATTGGTCCATGAGGTGAATAAGATGTTATTCGGATTACCCTACTATCTCATCCTTGTAATTCCTCTTGCAGGTTCATTATTGGTTCCTGTTGTAGGTAGGTTCAATGAGAAACTCCGCGACTGGACCCCTGCAGTGCTCATGGGAATTAGTATGATTTTCTGTTGGTCACTCCTCATGGACTTAGGAACAACACATATGCCACACTGGGAATGGATTAACATTCCTGGACTTTATATCCCCTTCGAGATGCTTCTTGATCCTCTGTCAATCCTCATGGCAATTCTTTCAAGCACTCTCTGTTTTCTCATCTATGTCTATTCAACTGAGTATATGGCACATGAGGGCGACCGCAATCGATTCTTCTTCCTTATGCTTGCATTCGGTGGCGGGATGCTTACACTTGTCCTTAGTAACAATTTGTTGATTGCATTCATTGGCTGGGAGATCATGGGCTTTTGCAGCTATGGTCTGATTGGTTTCTGGAATGACAAGCGGAACCCTCCTGAAGAAGACCCACTTGGATATGAACAACGCAATCCCCTACTAAGGTTTGAGACCGAAGGTGAATACAACACACACTGTGGAACAAAAGCCTTCATCGTCACAAGGGTCGGAGATGCTTTTATGCTGGGCGGTATTCTCCTCCTCTTCACATTTACTGGGTCCTTCCTCTTCACTGACCTAGCAAGCAATTTGAACAACTGGTGGGGGACCATGGCTGCGTGGGGTCTCTTGATTCCAGCGCTAGTACTCATTTTTGCAGGTGCTATCGGAAAGTCTGGTCAGGCTCCTTTGCAGGTCTGGTTACCTGAGGCTATGGCAGGTCCAACTTCCGTATCTGCATTGATTCATGCAGCCACAATGGTCAAGGCGGGTGTGTATATCACTGCGCGATTCTTAGTGACAATAGTTGAAGCAACTTCAGGTCATGGTGAGGAGCATGTTGCAGGATTTGTACCGTTACAGACATTTGGTATCGAGATGGCTGTTTCCTTCTTCATTCTAGTTGCTGTAGTAGGAGCTATCACTGCTTTCATGACTGCCACAATGGGTATGGTCTCTAATGAGTTGAAACAAGTTCTTGCTTTCTCCACATTGAGCCAGCTTGGGTACATGATTCTGGCTATTGGTACTGGTGGAATCCTTGCTCTTGATGGACACTATGACCATGCTTACCTGAGTGGAGTACTCCATATAGTGGCTCATGGTGCATTCAAAGCTTTACTCTTTCTTGCTGCTGGTGGAGTCATTCATGCAGTACATACGAAGTATATGTCGAAAATGGGTGGATTAAAGGACTTCATGCCTTGGACCTATCGAGTCATGTTGATAGGTGTCTTAGCACTAGCTGGTATCCCACCAATGTCTGGTTTTTGGTCGAAAGACTCTATCATTGAGTACACGTATGAACTTGCTACACACAGTCTCATTGGACTATTCCTGTTTGGATTAGCAGTGGCCGCTGCTGCATGTACCATCTTTTACAGTATCCGCCTCATGGGTATGGTCTTCCACGGAAAGCGACCCGAACATGCGGGAGAGAGCCATCATAATGAACCTCACGACCCAGGCCCTGCAATGTTGATTCCATTATTTATCCTCGCAGTCTTTACAATTGGGGCGTTTCTTATCTTTCCATTCATTCAAACAATTGTCTTTGCAGAGGGACCGATGACTGCTACACTCTTCTTTGAGATACTCACAGAGATGATCATGGTCAAATTGACGATGCCCGGCCTCGTTCCTTTTGTAATCACAATAGGTGCACTCCTTCTTGGTGGTACTCCCGCCTATCTGATGTACATAAAGCAAGCTAGCACTCCAAATACAAGAATCCCAGAGCAAGGTATTCGTAGAATGGTCTACAACTTCCTGAAACATCGATGGTATATCAATGAGGGCTACTATTGGTTAGTCAATAAATTCCTGCTGTTTGCAGATCTCTGGAGAAGGGAAATTGATGACAAGATTATCGATGGAATCGATTTCAAATCCGCAGATGTAGCCCAGACAGTCTCTAGGAAGATTCGATGGTTTGATGATAATGTAGTTGATGGGTTTGCAGAGGAAATATCTACTGCTAGTGTGGATGCATCTATAGCCAGCCTCAAAGCACAGACTGGTAAGATCAACGACTATGTCGGAGTTGTAATCTTTGGCTTTGGACTTTTAATCATAATAGCACTGTTATCATTGGGGGTGATATAGATGCAGTTTGAATTTACTACAGACTTGATTAATGCGCTTCCAATGAACATACTAGTACTAATGCTTCTTCTCCCTCTAGTTGGTGCACTCATCGCGTATTCAATTGGTGGGAAGGGAGCTCGTATTGTCACACTCATCATCACCACTCTCGAACTTGGGCTCTCGATATTATTGATTTTAGGAACACCCTCGCTAGGTTCAGACCTAGGTGGGATGAGTCACACTATTTTCTATCTCTTAGCTCGACTTGGCACAACCTCGGATGCACCAGTCTTTGAGATTATTCTAGGTGTTGATGGTGTCTCAATGGTCATGATTTTGCTATCCAATCTTGTTGTGTGGATTGCAGCAATCAGTTCGAATCATATCAAGACCTCTGAGGGACTCTACTACATGCTCTTTCTAGTGCTTCAAACAGGACTTCTAGGCGTTTTCATGGCATTAGACTTGATTGGGTTTTTTGTATGGTGGGAACTGGTTTTAATCCCGATGTTCTTCATAATTGGAAGATGGGGTGAGGAAGGTTCCCGACATGCTGCAATCAAATTCTTCATCTATACGCATCTAGGGTCTGCAGTGATGCTGGTCGGATTCTTCTATCTTTATTTTCAATCTTCAATGATAAATGATCTTGGCATTGCAACCGAAATTCCTACATTCAGTATGGTCGCTCTTAGAAATCTTGGTTTAGATCCGTGGGTGCAAATTGGTTTTGCTCTCGCTCTCTTCATGGGAGCTGGTGTCAAGTTACCCGTCTTTCCGTTGCACAACTGGTTGCCTTGGGCACATGTGAAGGCTCCAACACCCGGTTCAGTCATCCTTGCAGGCATCCTCCTAAAGATGGGTGGGTATGCATTCATTCGTCTAGGTCTTTGGATGATACCTGATGCAATAGCAAGACTAGCAATCCCATTTGCAATTATTGCAATATTCACCTGTATATATGCAGCATTTACAGCTATGGCCCAGACAGATATGAAGAGTCTTGTTGCATACACCTCAATTAATCATATGTCTTGGGTCCTCCTTGGTGTTGCAGCATATGCGGCGGGTAGTAGCTCTGTTGACCCCACAGTTCAAACAGCAGCAAATCTTGCCATTCAAGGTTCCATTTTTATGATGTTCTCTCATGGAACGATCATCTCTGTCCTATTCATTGTTGCAGGACAGCTAAAATATAATGCTGGAACAAGAGAGATTCCTGACATTAAGGGTCTTATGACTAGAGCACCTCGATTATCTGCAGTATTGATTCTTGCCAGCTTGGCAGCTTTTGGATTACCTGGATTCAGTGGCTTCATTGCTGAGGCTCTTATAATCTTTGGATCTATTGTCGTTTATTACTGGTCTGCGCTCATTGGTTTTGGAATCTTCATTACTGTTGGGTATATGCTCTGGATGTTGAATCGAATTGTCTTTAGCGATGTCGACTCCGAGAAGGAGATTACAGAAGCACCGTGGACTGATCTAGTCGCTCCTATCTTAATGCTCATCCCAGTGATTCTTCTAGGAATCTGGCCGGACCTTGTTCTTGATTTTGTTAAACCTGTTATTGATACAATGCTAGCAGGAGGTCTTCCGTAAAGATGCAACTTGATTTAATTGCTGAATTCATCCGAAATATTCTATCTCCTCTTAGAGAGTTTTTGGTGTTGTACATTCCTAACGAATGGATAATGTCTCTACCTGCTATTACTCTAGTCGCCTTTGGATTAATGGCTTTGGCAGCTGGTTTACGCTTCAATCCAATCGCTTTTAGCTTTCTTGGTGTTGTCTTAGCCACCTTAGAGATGATCATGTTTGATCCTTCAGTAATGTCAGGGCACTCATTTGGTGTATTGTTTATGAGGGATGCATTCACTGATCTCTTCATATATATCGTTCTCATGGTTGCATTTTTAGTCCTAATGTCATCAACCCTCTGGGGCGGGGATAAAGGCGCTTACAACTTTCTATTGATGATATCATTTGCAGGTGCACTCTGGGTCATTATGGCTACAGATCTTGTTGCACTGTTTCTTGCTTGGGAACTCATGAGCACGCCAACATACATCCTCGTTGCACTAGGTCCGCGTCGAGAGGCTGTTGATGGTGCCACGAAATATTTCGTGATTGGACTTTTAGCTACAATGTTAATGCTCTTCGGTATTGCACTTACCTACGGTGTTGCTGGGACCACAGAACTAAGTGTTTTAAGCAGTTATGTAGACTCTCTTTGGCTTAATCCTGTGGGGAATGAACCCGCTGCGTACACTTTACTTCTAGCTATGGTTCTATTCATCGTGTCTTTTGGATTTAAGGTAGGAATATTCCCTGGCTGGCAATGGGTTCCAGATGCATATGCTAGTGCTGATGGAAGTGTCACAGCATATCTTGCAGGCGGGTCTAAGAAGACTGGAGTGAGTGCTCTTATTCGAATCCTCATGATTGGATTCTTTTTCGCCAAGACTGAATGGGCTCCTCTGATAGCTGGCGTTGCAATCTTAACTATGATAATAGGTAATGTGCTAGCTCTTGCACAGAGAGACATCATGAGGATGCTTGCTTACTCAAGCATTGCTATGATGGGATATTTGTTCATTGGTGTTGCAGCTGGTAATGAAATTGGTATTGCTGCTGCGTCGTTCCATGCCTTCACACATGCAATCATGAAGACTGCTGCTTTCATTCTTATTTGGGCTATGTCGTACAAGTTAACAAAGAGGATTACTTATGATGACTTGGCAGGACTAAGTAAGCGAGCTCCACTAGCATCAGCACTTTTTACAATATTAATGCTATCACTTGCTGGGATGCCATTGACTGTTGGGTTTTGGTCGAAGCTAGTACTATTCCAGAGTGCTGTTGTAGCTGATATGTGGTGGCTTGCTCTTATTGGTCTATTGAATTCAGTATTCTCACTCGGGTATTATCTTCGTGTGTTGAAATACAGCTATATGGAAGAACCGACGGATGATTCGATTCTGAAACTTCCTATGATTCCTATGACAACTGTGGCCATCTGTGTTGCAGCTGTGATTCTACTATTCGTATTTCCAAATGTGATTCTGGATTATGCCTTTGCAGGTGCTGAGACATTCTTTCCATAGAATCAATACTGGCTATTAGAGAGAATGTTTTAACCTTTAAATGAAATTGGAAATTTTCAATCTGCGCACCTAAAAGATTCTCTCTGAATTGCCATTTTAGCACACTCTATGAACAAGTCTTCAATATTTTTCCCTGTCTTAGCAGATGTTTCGAAATACTTCAGGTTAAGCCATTTAGATAGCATCAGCCCAGCCTCTTTTGGAACAAGACGATCTTTTCTATCCACCTTGTTAGCAACCAACGCGATTACTGCCTCAGGACACACAGCACGGAAGTTTCTATACCATTCATAGATATTCATAAACGTAGGAGGTCTTGTGACATCATAGACCATAAACGCCATTGATGATCCTACCATGTATCTGCTACGTAGATCCTTATATGACGGCTGACCCGCAAGATCCCAAAGCACGATTTGTATCTTGCTCATAATTCCCGGATCAAGTTCTACTTGTATATTCTTTACTGCAATGCTAGTACCGATTGTAGCCTTGTATTTCTCTCCAAAACTATTTTCTGTAAATCTCATGATACAAGATGTTTTACCTACTGCCCCGTCCCCTAGAGCGACCATTTTTAGAATGTATTCGGAGCCATTCTCTACCAATAACTATACACCTTAAGACTGATTTAATTTGCTTTGAATGATTTAATCCTTCTGGGTTTATTCTCCATAATTTTTTTTTAACATCCGTGGGGTAAATGTATGATGAAACGAGAGCCCTGTGTATAATCTCCCTGCACCCTGTCTTCAACTGTGATGTTACCATTATACTGATTGATAATCTGTTTAACCAAGGTAAGACCGACTCCAGACACTCTTCTGATGGGCTCTTCGAAACCTGATAGCATCGCCTCTTTGAACCTGTCCTCTATTCCTGTTCCCCAATCTACAAATGCTAATTGTAAGAATTCCCCTTTTTCTACAAGACTCACTTCTACTTTAATTTTAACATCATCCGCTTCGGTGGCTTTCACGGCATTGTGTAGAATGTTATAGAAGACCTCCTGAAGAAACTGGTTCGCCATTATACAGAATTGATTCTTAACAATGTTAGTTACAATGTCGATATCTCTACCAGGAAATGACTGTTTGACCATTTCAATAGCAATAGCTAATGTATTTGCAGGGTCGGTTTTTTCAAGAATAAAATCTACCTGATTAACCAATGATAGCTTTTTGACATTGGCAATCAATGATACACTTCGGTTGACCTGAAGCAAAGCTCTCTCAGCGATATTTCTCAGATGGTCTGATAGGGTTTGATCAGCAAGCATTAATTCAAGACTGGCCATGATACCTTGATGCATGTTATTTAGGTCATGCGACATCAGGTCATTCAAGAAGTCTGCCCTTATTCGTGCCTCTTCACGCTGTTTTTCTGCATTCACTTGATCAGTGATGTTAATAGAGAATCCCCCAATAAGTGGGGGTTTTCCCTCTCGAAAGATTGGGAATTTATTACTTCTATACGTTAATATTTCTCCATCTCTTCCAATTGTTTCTTGAGTCCTTTCTATTGGTCCTCTTGCCAAGACCTTCTGATCTTCTATTGTAAGCTCTTCTGCTCTCCTCTGAGAAAATAGATCTTCATTTCTCATATTGTCTCGATATGATTTCTGTGGGAACTCTTTCATGAAACGATTAACAAAGATGATCTTCGATTCATGGTCTTTGATAAATACTGGACCTGGCATATTATCTGCAAATGCGATAAATTGTTCTTGACTCTCTTTGAGTTGCTCTTCAGTATTGCGTCTTTCAAGAATTGTTGCAAACATATCAGCAACTGTAGCAATGAATTCTCGATCCTTCTTTTCTAATGGTTTCTCGATGCGAGATGCCACATTAATTACACCCAGCAACTTCTCATCTGCTCCTAAGATTGGCCAGAATATCAGAGCTCTTATGCCAATCTCCATTGCTTTCCACATCCTTTCTTTACTCTCTGTAGCCTTCATAATATCTGAAACAAAGAGAGGTTGTTTTGTACGTGCAGTTCGAGCGGTTAGGTAACTTGCATTATCTATATGGACGTCTTCCTCAACTTCGTTATCTTTCAGTCCATAATGTGCAACTAGATTCAACATATTGCTATCTTCATCATAGAGTCGAATTGTCCCTAAACTAAAACTCATTGTTTCAATGAGACCTTCCAATACATTTTGACACACTTGTTTTGTTGGTTCTGTACTAAGTGCAGCTTTGGCAATTATGCTAAATGCTTTCCTTTCACGTGTAGCTGTTTCTCTGGATAGTTCATCAGCTGTTACATCTTCAATGTACGCAATAACATAGTTCCTTCCTTCGATATTGATGCCAGTGCCTGTAATCTCAAGAACTTTGACCTTATTGTCTGAAGTTCTAAATTTGTACCGTTCTTTATCATGTATTCGTTTGGCATCGCTGATTATAGTAAACCTCTTAATTGCTGACTCCTGATCCTCCGGGTCTAATATGCGTGTAAGCTCAGTCACTTCTTTTCCATTAATCATCTCATGAGGGATTCCAAGAGTATTACAGAAAAACTCGTTTGCATGGATAATCTTGCTCTCGTGAAAGATTACAACTCCTAAGGGCGATGAATCGAAAAACAACTTCAATGGTTCAATATTGAAGCTTTCATTTATTTTGGACTCGTTTTGTTCACCCATATTAAACACCGAGTTCAATTGTTTCTTTCAAAGCAAGATTTGTTCAATCTTGATGTGATACCCTGTGTCTCCGCTGTATTAAGATATCTATGATTGCTTTTTGACTTCTATGATAAATAGAGTAACGATTGATGTGTATAGATAATAATGTACATTATTGTACAATATTGGACAGAAATGCACAATATTTATAAACCACTAGAAATGGACGATGGTACCCGTTTCTGAAGGTGAAAGGATGACACGAGTGTGCTATGGCCAATGGCATGTGGGCCAATCAAAGCCCGTTTAGTCAAATCGTCATATCACATGTTGCGTGTTTCTACTTCTTCTCAAAGAGCATTGATAACTCCACTAATCCGAGGCTGGTTTGAATTTTTTTCGATTCTTGAAACCTATCTAGTATTAGTTGAGACACCACTTCCCAGAAGCGGAAACTACAAGGAGATAAGCGATTGAAGCGAGAATATACTAGAATTTTACTAGATTGTGAAGAAACACCAAAAGACTATGTCAATATCTTACCCCATCTACAGAATCCTCTTCCGCCACCACTTGATCCTGCAACTGACGAACCAGTCGATTCTGAAGCGTTGTTGACGTTGTTCCCAGCAGAATGTGTTAGACAGGAACTATCGATGCAGAAATCGATACCAATCCCTTGGGAAGTACGTGAAATGTTGATGCGATCAGGAAGACCGACTCCTCTTCAGCGAGCTGTTGGTCTAGAAGAGGCATTGAAAACACCTTGCAGAATCTATTACAAACGCGAGGATGTTTCACCCACCGGTAGTCATAAGCTAAATACTGCTGCCGCTCAAGCCTTTTATGCCCAGAAGGAAGGTGTTGAACGTTTGGCTACTGAGACCGGCGCAGGTCAGTGGGGAAGTGCTGTTGCTTTAGCTTGTGCATATTTTAATCTCGAGGCTATGATCTATATGGTTCGAATCAGCTACGAACAGAAGCAGTATCGTGGTATGTTGATGCGAACATATGGTTCCAATGTAGTCCCTAGTCCTTCCAGTATGACTGAATTCGGTCGAAGGATTAATCGAGAGCAACCAAATCATCCAGGTACGCTAGGTATTGCAATAAGTGAGGCGCTTGAAGATACTATCAATAATCCAAATACTAAGTACACTCTTGGTTCTGTCTTAAATTTTGTACTACTACACCAGACTGTGATTGGGCAGGAGACAATTGCGCAACTTGATCGTATTGAAGAAACTCCTGACTATTTGATTGGCTGTGTAGGTGGAGGAAGTAATTTTGCAGGAATGACATATCCATTTCTTGCAAGTAATCGCTTCAAAGACGTGGAGTATATTGCAGTTGAGCCTACAGCCTGTCCATCCTTGACCAAAGGAGAATATCGATATGACTTTGGCGATACTGCAGGTCTTACACCTAAGCTTAAGATGTACACGCTTGGAGCTAACTTTACGCCACCAAGGATACATGCAGGTGGATTACGATATCACGGCGTAGCACCTTCTCTCAGTACTTTAGTTGAAAAAGGTAGTATCAAGCCCCGAGCCTACCATCAATTAGATGTCCTTGAAGCTGGGATCCTTTTTGCAAAAACAGAAGGCGTGGTTCCTGCACCTGAATCTGCCCATGCGATTAAGGCTGTCATTGACATCGCTCTGGAATCAAAGAAGCACAATGAATCACGAGCTATCGTCTTCAATTTATCAGGTCACGGTCATTTCGATATGGGTGCCTATGGTGCGTTTCTCGATGGAACATTGAACGGTGATGAAATTGTGGAACCCAAACTGGAACGATCTGAACTAATAGCAATACAAAAGGGATGAACCATAATACCGCTGTTCTTTCAGCGGTATTCATTTTATTTTTTAATGACTTTCAACATGTTGGACAATGCCTGAGCGGCTCTATGTGGTTCTGAAAAGAAAGGAATACCCTCTCGTTCTAAGATTTCAGAACCTGGCGGTCTCTTATTCTCAGGCGAACTTAACACACTCACAATCGGTTTCGGTGTTTTACGTGCAGCTTTGATTATCTCCTCAATTGGCATACCTCCACCAATCTCTTCTTGATAGTTTGGCGCAAAGACAATCATCAGTGCATCATAATTATCCTCATTCAAAATCAAATCGAATGTATTTGCAAATATCTTCGGTTGTGCCCACCCTTGTGCAAGTAGATCAATTGGATTACTGATCTCAATCTGAACGGGCATTTCAAGCATATCCTGGATTTTTTTGATAGTCGCTTTAGAAGGCAAAGGCATAGCTACACCATTCATCTCAAGCGTCTGTGCTGCAATGAGAGCAATCCCAAGTGTGTGGGTAACAACAGCCACTCGTTTCCCTCGAGGTCTCTCTTTGCACACTGAGAAGCAGTATGCAGTATCAATCATTTCTGAAACCCCTCCGACCTCAATACCACCGCTTTGTCTAATTGCACCAGAGTAGAGTTCTGCATTTCCTGCAAGACTACCTGTGTGACTTAGCGCAGCATTACGTGATGCAGGTGTCTTTCCAACCTTGAAGACAATGACTGGTTTTTCCTTGGTTGTTAACTTCATCTCACTTGCCATTTCTCTACCGTACTCAGTTCCCTCGACAAATAGACAGATTATTTCTGTATCAACATCATTCCTAAGATACTGCAACATATCGTGAAAATCAATGTTCACTCTGTTTCCTACACTAGCAAACTTTGATACACCAACACATCTGTCAGATGCTTGGTATAACATCGATCCTGTCACACCCCCACTCTGACTGACCATAGCAACTGGACCAACCTTGAGTGGAAGTGGATGTGGAAAGAAGGTTGCATTAAGTTTGATACTTGGATTCCCAGCACCTAAGCAGTTTGGGCCTATCACAGCTATATGCGCTTTATCAACAATATCCTTCAGTTGTCTTTGGTGTTCCAGCCCAATTCCCCCTAATTCCTTGAAACCCGCAGAAAAGATTATTGCTCCTCCTATATTGGCTTTTGCACAATCATTAACTGCAGGAAGAACTTGCAGAGGTCCGACAGCTATCATTGCTAAATCTACAGTATTATCAATTTCACTAACACTAGCATAGCATGTCCTGTTGCCTACTTTTTTAAGTCTTGGATTAACTGGGTAGACATCTCCATTGAATCCATTCAAAGCGAGTAATGCAAGTGATCCAAGCTTCTGAGGTTTATCTGACGCACCTATTACTGCAATGGATTCTGGTCTAAACAACCTGTCCAATGAATGATTTTTCCAGGACATATTCAAATCTCACCTATATGTATGATGAAATCAGTTGGTTCATCTTCTTCACAATCAATCGATAGATCTCCTGTTGAGCTTGTTCATAATCATCCAGATTGATAATTGCCACATCATTTTTCACAGCGAGACTTACTAAATGCTCTTGGATCATGCGTGCTGAAATAAACTCCTCTCTCCTTACGTTTTCATCAGTTGAGACTGATTTGAGCTTTCCAATAGTACTCTTACTTGCAAACATCCCTTCGTGCATGCTTTCATTTGGGTTAATTAGAATCTCAAGAACTCCTTTACTGATATCATTCATAGATCCTGGTTGAATGTGCACGCCTTCGATAACAGCAATAGTTCCTTCTAATATTATTCTCTTCACCATTTCGATGATTGGTAATGATACAAGTTCACTCTGAGCATTGTATCCTCTAATCATCGGTCTAAGATCACTTTCGCCAACCTGTCGATACTTGAATGCTTGATATGTGTGGCAATGGAGTTCTGGGCATTCTTCTTTTGGGTACATATTTCGAAGAATTAGACGTATTGTATCTGTGCTGATGAATCGTGTCGAAGCAATAGTATGTAATATGTCTAAGGCAATCATTGATTTGCCTGTTGCAGATGCACCCTCTACTACAACAATTATCGGAGGGATATCTTCTTTTAAACTTCGTAGATTTTCGAATGCATTGACTGTATTGAATGAATTGATTATTTCTGGTCTCTCTGTCTGCAGTCTTTTGTCGATATAAGAAACAAGTTCTTGTTCACTCCATATCTTTGATTGATTCTCATCTGATAGTTCTGATATCATTGACTCTATCTTCGCACCATCGACTCCGCACAATCTGAGACGACCTCTCATGATAGATAGAGGATATGGAATTGAAAAATTTTGGAAATCTATCTTCATCACAATGACACCTTAATGCATGTGTCATATGTGAACGGACTCAAAAGGACTTTCGTCCACAGAATTTTCGTATCTCTCTTCCTGCTGTGCCATCAAATGATCGACCACTCATGGTACGGCTTCTTGATTTTCGTTTTGGTCTTCCTATGAACGGCTTACTCATATTCACTTCTTCATTGACATAATCAATGGTAGTTTCAGATAGTCTAATCTCTCCATTCCGTCCTTTTGACAAAGTCATAGACTCATCATAGAGATTGATTTTGCCATTCATTAGTATATACGTATGGTATCGCTTTATTGAATCAATATCGTCATTCCAAAGAACCAGTATAATTTTGCCAGTAGAATCTCCTATAATGCTTTCAACCAATTCAATCTCTCTTCCTGTGGTCTTTGAGAAAACTTGACGGGTTTCTCCAATTTCTAAGACTTTGAATCGAAGATTGATGTTCCTTGAATCTGGAGATAATTCTGATATGTAACTCCAAACAATCATTGTGTTATCAGCCTTTGTCACAATTATCTCACATAGAGTGGTATTCTTAGCAGCCCTAAAGAACACCTCTCTATTATGTAGAATAAATCACACTATTGATAAGGTGAGATTACTTGATATAGCGTTGATATCTTTGCGAGGAACTTTAGGTGACACTGCGAATCTTAATTGTTGATGATGAGTCCGCAATTCATGAAGTCTTGGATGCATATTTGAACAAGTATCTAGATGATTATGAAATCCTATCAGCAAAGAATGGTACTGATGCTTTGAACAAAGCCCAAGAATGTATCAATCAAGGGAGACCTCCAGATTTTGTTCTTATGGACCTGAAGATGCCTGAAATGAATGGTTTTGAATGCACGAAGAAACTGAGTGCATTGGGAGTTCGTAATATTCATCTTTTAACAGCTTATTTTGATAACGACTCATTAAAACAAGCAGCTGATGTCGGAGCGAAGGGCGTTTTAAAAAAGAGTGAGGGATTTGCTGCTATCGCTAGAAAGGTTGCAGATATGGTCAAAGGAATACGTGAACCTACATCAAGTATTTCTTAGAATAGAGCTACAAAACCCTTTTCAACTGAGACTCTCAAGAAATGTATCCATGCTCTTAAGCTGGAGTTGAGAAAATGATGCGTTGCACACAATCAAAGATGCTGCTTCTTGGAGTAACTGCATTTTTTATGTTATTGATTATTAGTAGCTATAGTACTACAACGACGACTGCACAGATACCATTGTCTGATGCTGAATTTGTGCACGATGATAATCTTTGGGTCTATGCTAGTCTTGATGGCACCAATATGAAGACTTCTGGGGTTGATGACCCTCTTAAGATTAATATGGAGGCACCGATGGAACTCTACCTTCAAATTAACACCACAAGTACACAAAATCTGAACATGAGTGGCAAAATAACATTCTTCTATCAAGGTATTGCGATTTTTCCGATTCAAATTGTTGATCAAGTCACGAATTCAACATGGGTCACAGTATATCATCATACATCGCCTCCGCCTGTGCTTGCAAATATTGACCTCGCTTCAGCACTAACTTATGGTCCTGTAAAAATAGCAACAGGTATCTTCGAAGCATCGATTGAATTCAATTACTACCTGGAAAGTGATCCTTTAACCCTCCATACAATATCAAACAAATTCTATTTTAGTATTGAAGCAACGCCCTTAGAAGTCATTACCTCTGTTGCAGGAATATCAGCTTCGGTTGCAACTGTTGGTGCAGCTGTCGGTGTAGGCAGGGGCTTCATGAGTTTATTTGAGGGTTTAAAGACAGCCTATAAATTACGAGGAATTCATAAGAAAGCATCAGAGCTTCGGTCCCTTCCCAATATGACCGTGATAGGAGCACTTCCACTTCTCTTCTCTATGCTTGCTGGGATGACTAAGATGGGCAAGAAAAAGAAGGAGGATCAGACAAAAGAAGAGGCTAAAGAGGAGAGCAAAGTTAGTGAGTACATTGTCCGTCAAAGACTGCGCGAAGTCGCTCCTGATGCTTGGCCCAAAGACAAATGTCCAAAATGCGCACGTCAGTGGAACACAAAGATCAACATGTGCAAAAAATGTAACCTCTCCGAAGAAGATGCTCGTATTGAATATGCAGACTTGTTAGCTTCTAAGGTTCCTAAAGCATTGAAAGTTATGGGTAAAAAGAAATCTTCAGACATTCGTACAATTGCTAAGAAGACAAAATCAACAGACTACAATGCTGGAGTTATCGCGGCTGCTATGGTTGATACGAATGTGACTGAGATTGTGAAAGTCGGAACTCCTTTCAGAAGTTTTGTCTTGAATATAGCTGGACTTGCTTTTCTTGTGATAACATGGCAACAACTCCTTGGAGATAGTGCAAGTACTTTCCAGACCACTATTACAGTTATTGGAGCTGCAATGTCACTCGCTGTCATAATCGCTCTCTATGTTAGTCGAAGGACTCAGATACAGAAGTTCCAAGCAGATATGGAAGAAGGAAAGAAATGGATGCCTACAGAAGTGGAAGCTGCTGCTGAAACTGCTGCTGAAACTGCTGCAGAAGCCACGAAGGAAAAAGGTGAATCTGAAAAACTTGAATCACCAGAAGAAGTATCTGAAACAGAGTCAGAAACCGCAGAAAGCACTCAAGACACAATCTCTGAATTAGAATCTGAAGAGAGTGTTGAGTCAGATGTAATTGAAGATGAAGTTGAGAATTCTAAAGAAGATGAAGCTTTAGAGGAGTCTTCAGAAGAAGAAGAAGATGATTAGAGTGGGGTAACGTGGTCATCCACGCCCCATTTTTTTAATTACCGACTCTGCCATAGAGTAATCAATATGTTATTTCCAAAGGTTCAAGTCATATTAGGGTCCGAGAAAACTTGCCAATTAAGTATAGAAGGAGCTACTCATGGTCGAACATATAGCAATAATTGGCTGTGGAGCTGCTGGAGCAACTGCAGCAATGCAAGCCAGAAAATTAAACCGTCAGGTGGAAATCTCAATCTATAATTCGGAACAATATTCACAATACTCACGATGCGGACTGCCATATACAATCTCTGGCAAAGTGGGAGCATTTGATGACCTTGTATTAATGCCTCCTGATAATTGGGCTGGTCTCAATATTCAAGCAAGACTCAGTACAACGGTGATAGATATTGATCACAGCTCCCGAAAGCTCACATATGCAGGTGTAGAGGGTGAAGCAGTTCAAGAGTATGATGCTCTAATTTTTGCTACTGGTGCAATAAATGCTGATCCACCGATAAAAGGTCTCGACAAAAAAAGGGTCTATGGTCTACGTACACTTGATGATGCAAAAATATTAGCTGAGGAAGCAAATAAAGCAGAGCGAGCTGTCATCATAGGGGGAGGTCTCGTTGGGATGGAAACAGCAGAAGCCTTTCATGAACGAGGTCTCGAAGTCACTATTGTGGAGTTCCTTCCTCATATTCTTCTTGCAATGGTCGATTCAGATATGGCTGAGATAATTGAAGAGCATTGTAGAGAACATGGACTTAAGATTCTGAATAATACTGCTGCGCAAGAGATAACAGGAACTGACTCGGTAAAAGGAGTTATAATTAAGGACCGAGCGAATGGTGAACTTACTGAGATTCCTGCTGATTTTGTTGTGGTTGCTACAGGTGTCCGCCCCGTGACAGATTTAGCTGAGAAAATTGGAGTCGAGATTGGAATAACTCGGGGGATTAAGACTGACAATAAAATGATGACCAATTTATCAAATGTCTATGCCGTTGGTGATTGCGCTGAAAACTTTGAATTCATAACGGGAAATCCAATGGCTGGCGGACTTGGAACTGTTGCTGTGCGTCAGGCAAGAGTAGCAGGTATCAATGCTGCTGGTGGCGATGTTGTTTTTCCTGGTATTGTTGGTGCTAAAGTAACGAAATTGTTCGGTCTTGAAATTGCTAGTACTGGTCTTACTGATGACTTGGCAAAGAGATACGAGATTGATGTGGTCAAAGGTTCTATGAAAGGAAGCACAAAACCTCCTTACTATATTGGTGGGAAAGAGCTCAAATTGAAGACTTATTTCAATAAGAAAACTGGGAAACTTGTCGGTGGCCAATTAGTTGGTCTTGAGGATGCGGCAATGCGCTTGAATGTTATTACTCTTGGAATTCAACAGAACATCGACGCACGAGAATTATTTGACTTTGAAAATTGTTATGCACCTGCGATATGTGATACATGGGATCCTTTAGTGCAGTCAGCTGATGCGGCACGGAAACGATTGAAGATTTAGATATTATCTCTGTCTAACTAATATCAAATTGTCTAGAGCAAACTGGAATGAGCTCATCTGAATGGGTGAGCTCACAACTATTACCACCTTACGAATTGTTGTCTCTCCATTCGAATGTTCCTTAATTGCCTGTACAATCTCTTCAGCGATTTCCCAACTAGGTATTCTAGAGACTTCAAGTCCCATTGTAAAAAGACCAATTTTACTAGCATCCATCTCCTCTGCCGATTGCAAGGCATTTTTTGTTGCTTGATATAAGACCTCTCTTCTATCTGGATCTTCTATCGCCACTGCTGGCCATTGGAGAACAATATCTGCACTGCTTGCTTCCTTGATTGTAATGCCAAATCCTCCAACTGTCCCACCAGCTCCAATGACACCTGATGGTGAGAGACCTAGAGGTATGTCCTGTGCTTTTACTACCAAATCTAAGTTTGAGTCGTCAAATTTTCCCATTATTACTTGGACTTCGATATTTCCAAGGTCTCGATGTACCAACTTGTTTACTCCTTTAGTTCATCAAATGCTCTACAGAAGCAATCACATGCATATTTGCTTAGACCAACGAGAGTTATTTCTCTTACTGACCGAGGAAACTGTGAGTAATGATGAATTCCTGAAACAATAGCTTTTGCTGATTCTTGTTCTGAGAGACCTCCTACACCAGCTCCAATCAAAGGAAATGCTACTGAGGAAAGATTATGATCTGAAGCAATACTTAGTGCATTCTGAACTGAAGAGAGAACTTTCCAATATGTTGCTTTTCCTCCTGGTGGCATTCCTGCGCAATGAAGTACATATCTTGCTGGCAATTTTCCTCCTGTTGTCAATATAGTTTCACCGGGCCGAATTGGTCCAAGAGTTAACGCTTCGTCTTCTATCTCTTGTCCGCCTTTCGATTTTATTGCCCCTGCAACTCCCGTTCCCATCCAAAGGTCGGAATTGGCAGCATTTGCTATTGCATCAACAGCGAGATCAGTGATATCCCCCATGTAAAGATCAATTGAAATATCGCCTAATTTTTTCTCCATCCAGTCGCCTCCATTACTGTTTAAGATATAGCTCATTTTCGTAAAAGTTTGTCGTCCACAACCCTTTTTGGTAAATGGAGCAAATTTTGCATTGGCGAGTATTCTGAACGATATTAGCGATGTAGAACTCAAGCATTTGATTGCTCATTATGGAAGACCCAAAAAACTGACCTTCAAAGCAGATTTTCAAGATTTTGAGTGTGAACTTATTCGTGATAGCCAGCAGAAAGGAAGACTTCATGATGTGACCTGTTTTATTCAACATCAAGACAATGGTTATGTTGTGATTCAAAAACATCAGTATGGAAATTCAGGAATATATCGAGCGCCTTCAGGTGGTTCAATGAGTGGTGAATCAATTGAAGATGCCGCTATTCGCGAAATGCGTGAAGAAACTGGTCTTGAAATCAAACTTGTTCGATTTATTTTAGACTTATCTCTTTACATAGTCTGTGGGTCTGAAACGATACCATGGCGGTCGTTTGTATTTCTTGCTGATATTATCAGGGGAGAGATGAAACCGTTAGATACTTTCGAGATATTCGACGTGAAAGTGTTGACTCGAGAACAATTACTAGGTGATGTTGATAGATTAATGAAGGAATCAGGATGGGGCGGATTTAACTATAGATCATTTCTTACAAGAGAATTTTTCAAAGCATTAGATGAGTTGCATATCTGAGTGAGTGTTACTCAGATTCTAATTATCTGATTACTTACAAAATATGGAGCAGAGGTAAATCGACAGGATGAGTTTTCTTAGCGACATCATAAATTCACTCAACTTCCTTACCCCACGACCCTGCCGCTAACCTTCTGCTCATTATTTCATGACTTTGTATTCAATAGCTATCTTGATAGTCTAGCATGTATCTATTGAAATACATGTGGGAAAAAGTATCCTCTTTCATGATCACATGCAGGACATCTCTCAGGCGGATGATCTCCCTCATGGATATAACCGCAGTTCGAGCATCGCCATTTGATTTTCTCTTTCTTTTTAAGAATCGAACCATCAGCTATCGCATCTGCAAGAGCAAGATATCTCTCATGATGCCAAGTTTCAGCATGAGCAATTCTTCTCCATACAGTAGCAACTTTACTAAAACCTTCTTTGTCTGCAATATCTGCATAACTAGGATACATGTCAGCAAACTCGAATTTCTCTCCAGCGGCTGCGGATCGTAGATTCTCCTCAGTTGTCCCAATATGACCAGTTGGAAACGCCCATTCAATCTTTAATTCCGGTGTGCATCCACCTTCATCCATAAACTTGAAGAATCGTGAAGCATGTTCTACCTCTTCATTAGCGGTCTCTTCGAACACCTTTGCAATATACTGATAGCCATCACTCTTTGCAGCTTTGGCGTATCTCAGATAGCGATTTCTTGCTTGAGATTCACCTGCAAAGGAAGTCAATAGATTCTTTTCAGTCTGTGTCCCTTTTAATTTCATAATTCTCACTCTCTCTACAGAGAAAGAACTACGTCCTTCTCTTTCTCAATACGAGATAAAGAATCGATATTTCTTTTATTAATAAGACTGTCTTTAGACCAGACTAACTTATTGTCGAGTGATATTTATTGAAGTCTTGATGCAATTGTTTTTGCCAACTGTTTCACCAATTCATTCTCTTCTTCTGATGGTCTTCCTTTTACTCTAACAACTGGCTCTAATACTTCGAACTTAATTTCCTCGAACATTTTTTGGAGTCTTTTGACTCCACCGCCGCCCCAGCCAAAAGTTCCAAAGAGTCCAACAGGACGTGCTGCAAACCGTTTTCCTTGCAACTCATTCACGTAAGTCCATATCTTTGGAAAAGGAAAGGCATCATATGTTGGGGATCCGATGACAATGACTCCTGTTCGAACTGTATCAGTGATGACTTTACTCATTTCACTATAAGATACATTATGAACGGTGACATCTATTCCTAATTCTAGCAGCTCTTTCTTAAGTTTCATAGCAAGACGGTGTGTATAGCCATACATTGTTCCGTAAACAATCGTGCAATTCTTCTCTAGTTCAGGACTACTCCACTCGTCGTATTTACTCACAATCCACAATGGATTTTTTCGATAGATGACACCATGACTTGGAGCTATTATCTTAATATTGATACCAAGATCCTTTACTTTTTTGATAGCACTCTGTACGAATTTAAAATAGGATGTGATGATTGCAGAAACATACCTCCGGCTCTCATTCTCTACAAGCTCCATGTTTGCTTCATCATCAAAGTGTTTACCATTGAGTGCGCCAAATGCTCCAAAAGCATCACAGCTGAATAAGATACCTTCTTCAGCAAGCCATGTAGCCATAGTCTCAGGCCAATGCACAAATGGAACATGGATAAATTTCAATGTCTTAGAACCTAATGAGAGTTCTTCTAAATCCTCAACAGTCTTCTCTTTGAGATCAACATCGTAGAATGACTTGCACATATCAGAAGCTCGGGGAGTATATATGAGTGTAGCATTTGGTGCTAATTTTGCTATGTCCGGGAGTGCACTAGTATGATCAGGTTCCATGTGATTCAAAATGATGTAATCAATCTCCGATGGATCAACGATTTGGCGAATGTTATCAATCCATTCGTCCGCCCAAGGACCTTTTACTGTTTCAATAAGGGCAATCTTTTCATCAACTATCAAATAGCTATTATATGACACACCATAAGGAAGTTTCCAGAGATTTTCAAACAGTTCAGTATGATGGTCATCTACACCAATATAATAAACACCCTTTGCTAGCTCACGATGCATTTTTTACACCCGTTTTTGGAGGTATATTTTTGGTGTTAATAAGATACGATAAAAGACCTTCCTTATGGGATATCGAAAAAAAACTAAACCTATTTCTGTGAAAGACTATCTTTATTGACAATTAGTTCCAATCATGAATAGCCGCAAAAATCATGGATTCTAAGTGAAGAATTATAATATTAATAATCAAGTAAAGAGTAAGTCATTGAAGAGGATTGCATTGAAACCAACACAGTATATACGAATCTTCATTGTTTTATCAATAATCTGCTCTATACTTCCTGCTTCTAACACTGCTTTCAATGATAACATCATCCGTTATCAACAAACTGTATTCACACATCATGAGATTGTTATTGACTCATTATCATGGAAAGCGTTCTCAATTGATTGCCATAAAGGAGAAATCATTTCAGGAAGCTTTGAAGTTCATTGTGATGGTAGTCTTTACCCAGGGGATGAACAGAAATATGATGACTGGATTTCGGAGGGAATTCAGTTCTATATTCTTAATCTAACAAGTTATTTACAATTTATTGAGGGACATGCATTCAATAAGAGTTATTGTAAATATGATGTATCAAAACTTTCATGGTCGTTTCAAATTCCAGATAATGGAAAATGGTATATCATCTATTACAACAACTCTATCTACATGATGACTGTAATTGGAGCGATTAACGCTCAAGATACACAGATTCAGCTTTTTGTCTTCATAGTTGGAATGATTCTCATCATACCAATAGCACTAAGCTTATTCTATATAGCTTACAAAAAAAAAGAGGTGAGAAAGCTTTGGCTTGTGCCATTACTTTCTTCTATCACTCTTGTACATTAGATTCTCCTTGATGTTCAATTATCCCATCAAGCAATTCTACAATGGACCTACCAAGTAGGGCTCCAAATCCTCCAAGAAGACCTCCGATAAGGCAGCTGATAACAACAACCAACCAACCCAGTCCTGAAAGACCAAGTTGACTCAGGAAGAAATCTGCAATCGTCAATGCTTGTGCTGTCAGAATCAAATAAGAGAAGAGAAGTAGCCAACCAATAAATACTCCCACAAATCCAACAAAGAATGCCTTACGGTGGCGTTTCACAAAGAGTGCTCCCATTGCACCAGCTACGAACATGGCAATCCATGAACCTCCGAGTTGGAGTACTGCTGCAATCACAATAGTAATGATTAATGCTGGAATCATTCCAATATCCGGAAAAACTTCGTCTATTTTTTTCATCGTATCAACTCCTCGGTCGGAATAGAATAATATACTCAATCATTGACCCATCATCAGCTTCATTGAACGCTTCAGCTGTCAGATAATTGAACTCTAAGATATAACCATAGTGTGCAGTTGTTTCATTATAGGTATACCAGAGTTGGAAAAGGTCATCCCAATGCGGACTAAACATTACTTGGCTTTGCCCACCAGGATATACAGTATAATACTTGGGCGTTGGCTCATAACTGACAACCATCCTTCTAGATGGACCACTTTGAACTACCCACCCTGATCCAACATTTATGGTATAGCCACTACCACTATGAGCTCCTCCACCAATATAGGTTAGACCCGCAAGATGCTTGATGAGAATAGTATGATACTTGCCATAAACCCAATCCTCCACATCATCACTTAGTTCATAGAGATTAATCGAAGTAAGGTCCAAAGCTCTCACGAGAATCTCTGCAAGCGTTTCATTTGATTCAGGTGTTGAATGGTCATCAATATAGAAAGAGATGTGTTCAGTTATCACCCATTCAAGAACTGGAATTTGGACAATTGATTCATCTAGATTCTTGGATCTGACCTCATCAAAGACCTCCCATCTGATAGCATCAAGCAAGTAGATCCAAATGGTAGGTGCAATGAGCTCTGCCGACATTTTGTAGTCCCAGACTTCAAGTATTTCAATTAATTGTTCTACTTTATCATCATCATGGCCATCAGTACTCCATGCATCTAGAACATATGGTAGTAATTTTTCAGCGGTCAAATCTACCACATCAGCCTGTAGTTTCATCATATCCTCAACTGTGATATTAGTCCAGCTTTCAAGAACAGAATGAATCCGTTCTCCTCTGTAATCAGGGCTCTGTGCTCCAAGAATTGTATAAGGATATGATGCTGGGTCAATTGATTTCTGGTTTGCAGATTGAAGGAAGCATTGTGTAGGATTCACAGATCGAGGATTGAATGCATAAGGGACATTACTAATCATGCCAACAGAATCATTCAGTGCTGTTATAGGAAAGTTACCTGAATACCCCTGTCGTATTGGGAATCTACCTGCCACTGTAAGAGCAATATTGCCTTCATCGTCTGCATATATGAAATTGTGAGGAGGCGAGTCCCACCAATACATTGCTTCAAAGTAATCATCCAAATTGTTTGCACGATTCAACAATCCAAGAGTGAGAACTTCGTGAGTGATACTCAATCCAGTCCAATTCATGGCTAAATTCGGATGAGATTCTTCAGTGTCAGAATAATACGTGCTAATCACCGAATCGATACACGGACCATGTACTGACCAAAAGACCTGAAAATCAACATCAGGTCCTCCCTTTACTTTGATTGTTTCATTTCTAATAACAAGGTTTCTCCACTCATTATTGTAACGATACTGTATTGGGTTCAAAGGATTGAGTTGTTCGACAAAGATGTCGAGAACATCCGCTCCAACATTTGTCATTCCCCATGATATGTGTTCAGTATGCCCAATCAAAACACCTGGCGTTCCCGGCAGACTGCCACCTTGGACATTTAGCGGCTCTTCTTCATCAAGGACAACAATATGAACCTCATACCAGAGTGAAGGAGCTTGAAGAGAGAGATGCGGGTCATTTGCTAGTATGGCCTGTCCATTTGAAGTCTTACTTCCATTGACTGCCCAACTATTACTTCCAATCACTCCTGTATCGCCGAAGAGATTGATCATTTTTGAGGTGATTTCCAATAAATCATTTAATTTATCAATTGAGATTAGGTCCTGTGGCTCTTCATTCAAGGCAAAGCTTGGAGGAGGGACAATCATTGCAGGATAGCCACCAGGTGCGTCTGCAAAATCAGCAAGGCTTAGATTATATTGTTCTGGAATAATTGGAATTGTATTCGGATATACCTCTGGAAAGAGCTCGCTGTACATGGTATCATTATTCAGAGTGCTTCTGATGAACTCATTCCGTAAATCTCGCACGCCCCCCGAGAGACCCCATGTCATATATTTAGCCCAGATAAAAGAATCAATTGGTGTGAAATGTTTTGGGGTAAATCCAAGAATCTTGAATTCGATTGGCGTTGTTTCACTGGTCATCGAGTCAATGAAGGCATTAATTCCAATTACATGCGCATGAACACATCGAAGAGTGTAATCAACATCATCATTAGAATCTGCATTATCAAGATACCACTGATATGTATCTTCAGCAGATTTTGCCAGTCCAATTGATCGATGGAATTTGTCTGCATCAATTGCATAATCCTCTCCACCAACTACTTCGCTTATCCTTCCTGAAGCAAGATATACTTGCATCACTATCTGAAAGAGACGGTCTCTTGCATGCATGTACCCAAGAGCAATAAATGCGTCTTCAACTGTATCACCATAGATATGAGGTATACCCCATTCATCAATAATGACCTCTGCACCAGATATTACATCTGGAAGAATGACGCGTTCAGTATTTTGATGCTGGATTCCTCTTCCAACATCAAAGATTCCACCCCAAGGCTGAAGTATACCTAGACCTCCTGCAAGGGGACCAATAGGCATTGTTAGCAAAACAATGAGAGCTACTGGACCAATAAATGATAATCCAAGATTAATGATTTTCCTCTTCACAATCTCTCCGTCCTCATTAATCGTATTCTAAAGTAGTATACAACGCGACTCTTAAGCATTCGGAGAAGATCTTTAGTCATGGAAAACACTCAAGGGATTAGGTTTATTCTTCGTTCAATCATGGTTCCATTGATATCAGCATCAATGAAATCTTCAACTGATACAAATGCATAGACTTCATGGTAATGATAGTGATGAGATTCTTCGTCAAAATCGAAATATAACTGGAAGAGATCATCAAAGTGTCTGCTAAATATATTACCACTCTGTCCTCCAGCAACAACAATTCTTGAACTCATTCTATCATTTAGATCAAGTACGTATCGGTATACAGGTCCTGAACTCATCTCCCAACCATGGGATGGAAATAGTGTATGTTGCCCTCGAATTGGACCTCCTTCAATTGTTGTCAGTCCAGCCATATGTTC
>SDOA01000148.1 GCA_004524595.1 Candidatus Thorarchaeota archaeon
GAAATTGAAAAGGCTATGATTGAACTTGATACAACATTAGACACAGACCTTGGCACCAAAATGCGGGAGCTTCAATCTGAGATAGACAAGGCGCAAGTGGCTCTAGATAAAGACCTTACAAAATCATCGAAGGAATTTGATAAATGGTTAAATCAAGAGAAAAAGGGCGCAATAGCATCAGTCAACGAATTTCAACTAAAATCTGAAGCTCTTGTTAAATTCGCGAAAGATGCCATTACTAAGGCTTTGAACAAATCGAATGAATCTATTGTGAAAATTGCAAGGAATATATCTGGCACTCTAACAGTGCTTGCATCTAATGCTTCAGATTCTGGTTTGACAGTTATTAATGATGTTTCTTCCGAGATAACACAACTACTCAATAATCTTGACAGTGAACTAGAACAAGCTTATCTTACGGGACAAAAATCCCTAGATCAAGTCATCACTCAGTCCCGAGAGATAAGTGCTGAATATGGTGCATTTGCTAAGACTAGAATTGATGAAGCAATTGAGATAATTGAATCTGTTGGCAGTATCGTTGATGAATGGAAGAGTGAAGTTGCAAGTCTCATGGATGTAGCATCCCAATCCGTGACCTCTCAACTCAATCAAGTTTCTATCACTGATACCAATTATCTCGAAGTCATGAAGAATTCCCTGACATCACATATTGAAAGAGTAAATAGTTCCTTGGATGATGAATACAATTCATTGAAGTCTTTAGCCACAGCTCTTGGTACGGAATGTGAAAATACTCTTGGAGAAACAAGATCTCTAATTCTTGAACTCCTTCAAAGCCAAAATGAGGAAGAACAGATTTCATGTGATGCCGCCGGTAAAGCACTATCGACTGAGTTGAACAAATGGGTAGCGAATACGATCTCTTCAATTGAAACAAAGTTAAATCAAACGTCGGACGACATCTCTGAAATCCTTGATACTGAAATAACTGAACTCAATACAATCTCAGAAGCTATGAATAGCAGGCTAAAATCTGCTTTTAATTCTGTGATAAAATCAACAACAACAAGAAATGAATTACTGATCACATCGGTAAAGAAGACGACTCATGACTTTGAATCGGAAGTGGGAACGAGATTAGACGAGCTAATCTCCAGTTTCACTACAGCGACAGAAAAACAAATTCGCGACGCAAAAGAGCTCTACGAAGGGTTACGGGATCGATTGGATAACAGACTCTCTAAGAGTGTTTCAACAATTAATACTCAAGCAGACAGAATTCAAAAAGAGATTGCTAATTCAATAACTGAGCAAGAAAATCGTCTTGAACAACATACTCAAGCTATAAGAGATGAATTTCATCAACGTCTTGAAGATATTATCAATCAATTTTTGAGTCTATCAAAAGGGCTTGAAGCAACATTCAACGGTCTTCTCTCAAGCCAAACCGTTGAGGCTCGTGAGATTATCGCTTCAGCGCATTCTGAATTTCGCACATCATTGAAAAATGAAACATTAAGTTTGAAGGAAGATTCAATAAAACTACAGCAAGAATACTCAGCAGAGATTGCATTAAAGATTGACGAGGTAGGTTCTTCGGTTGAAACTGCACGGAAAGCCTTGGAAGAACTCTCCGTTCAAAAAAGAGTCGAGATATCTGAAAGTATGGCTAATACTTTGAGTGTTCTTGAATCATCAGTCAGAAGCACAGAACAGAACTTGAGAGATTTGGAATCTGGTACCGTTAATCAATTCATAGAAAATATGGAACAGGTCTCTCAAGAATTCAAAGTAACGGCAGATGGAGCTCGTGATAATATTATCGAACGCCTTGATAGTATACGAGCTATAACTGCTGAGTCAATTAACCGAAGTGCTTCAGCTGGCAAAGCTACTGCAGATTCTTTCATTGATGGACAGAAGGACCTTAAACAGCGATTTTTGGCAGATTCAAGCAAGAAGATGAATAGACTGGCTACAAAGAGGGCTAAAAGCTCCGCAACAATCATAGAAGCATTCCAGACTCAGCTCTCAGAAAATCAGACTGGCGGTGTAAAAGATAGAAGTTTAGCAAAAGACGAGATATTAGCTGCTGTTCAAACACGAAGGTCTGAAGTTGCTAATGCATTCGATGCTGCATCTGCTTGGATTGATTCAACAATGTCTAATGTTTCAAGTTCACTTGAAGTACATGGAAACAAGCTGAAAAATGAATTGACAATGATGGAAAAAGGTCTTCAAAAATCGGCTGTCGAAGTCAAGTCAGAAATCCAGGAGCGCGGCGAACTGGATGCTGATCGACTCCAAGAGATTACTAGCGCTCTTCTAGAAAATACGAAAACAATTGTGACTGACCGTCTCAATGACTTTGGTGATAGCTGTGCTAACGCTCTTACAAAGGGTAATGACTCATACACTCAGATAACGTCAAAATTAGGCGAAGATCTTGGTGAAATGGAGACTAAAATCTCTGAAGATATATCAAAAGACTATTCTACAGTGTCTGGAGACCTATCTGCATCTTTCACGGAATGTCTAAGATCCTCAGAGTCTGCAACAGAAGATTTCAAGAATCTTATAGAGAATATTACACTTCGACTGATTCAAAAACGCGATGATATTGCAGAAGAATTTAAGAAAAATACTGAACTCGCAAATCAACATGCGTCACGTAAATTCGAAATGATTGGTCTCGAGCTTAAGACGCAGTTGAGTTCTGACACATCTCGATTAGCAGAGGATGCTAGAACATCCTTTACAGCTAAGAATCTTGAGATAACAAATGCAGTGACGAAAACAACGAATACTGTCAATGAAGAAACATCCTCTTTGAGGCAAATTCGAAATGAAGCTCTCTCTTCTTTTGGAAACACAAGTGAAAAATCTCTCAAGCGTTGGTCTTCTGAACAAAAGGAAGATCTGAAATCTATTCAAGAACTATTACGTGCTTCGATATCTGGAGTCACAGATAAGACCGAATCAACAATTGAAGTCTTACAGGCAATTCATCAGTTAGGTGACGATCTACTGTCAGCTCCGACGAAAAGGACTTGGTATCTAACAGGGACTGAAGAGGCGTGTGCCCATATTATGGATATGGCAGAGCGTGCAGAAGATTCTATCATCATTTCTATTACAAACACCTCGTGTATAGACCTCAAGAAACTATCCAAAGTCAAAGCACCAAAACGAAGAGTACTCATCATACCTGAAGAAGAGGAACCCACTTCGTTATCCGAGGCTCTTGAAGGATGGAGAATATGGGAAACTAAGACACCAATACTTTTGTCTATTGCTGATGAAAAGGAGATACTTGTGGGTGGAGTAACAGATACTGACACTCTAGTTGCGTTAGTTTCTGAAGATGTTAGTTATCTTCGCTTATTCCATGATCTCTTGGGGCCAAGGCTCATAAATAACAGAATCCCTACTCAAAAATAATTTCATAGATGATGGCGTCCTCATAATCGTAATATTCTACGATCCTGTCGACAGCCATCATTCCAACTCTCTCGTACAAGTATCTTGCAGCTTGGTTACTCTCCCTTACTTCTAGTTCACAGCTCATCATTCCTGAACTCCTCATTCTCCTGAGAGTCCTTTCGAGGAGTTTCTTACCATTTCCTTTGCACCGTTCAGATTGAGTAATTGCGATATTGAGTATGTGTCCATTTTGTTCTTTGTAATCTTCCTCCCACACTATATACCCAATAACCTGGTCATTCTGGATTATTACCTCCATGAAAATAGCTCTATTACCATCAACTTGAAGTCTACCATGATTTTTAGCAATTCTGTTGAATATGCTCTTCTCCCAAGGGGGTGAGAAACTACTCTCTTCAATCTTCATGACATTCTCTACATCACCCAGTCTAACAGAGCGAACTGCTGAATTCGTCATCTCTCGTTCTCCATGTACATCTATTTGCTTATTCGAATGTTTGATTTGAATTAACTGCATTTCCACATACTGGACAATAGGTTGCATTAACAGGAATAGGATTCCTACAAAACTCACAATACGAACCAACCGCCATAAAGGTCGTTTGTGATTCGTTTTCGAATTCAAATCGATTTACAATAGATGGTAAAACACACATCATGATGAAGAAAATGAAAAAGACGACTCCTAACAATATGACAGTAGTAAGAGACCCTGTAGTCCCAAAAAAGAAGAAGGGAAAGAAAAAGAAGAATCCATCTCCAATATCACTGCTTGTTATCAATAATATTATTCCTAATATGACGAAAAAGAATCCCACGAAATAGAGATTTGGGGGCCACTTCACAGGCGATTCCTTCTTAGTCTTATATCATTCCACGATTTTTCAATTGTTCGACGATTTGATGATACTTCTGATCATTGGAAATCATGTCATTAACCTGAGCTTCGAGAGAGTGAGATCCTGGAAGAAGATGCACTTTGATTTTACTATCTGGATAAACTGATTCCAGACGATAACGAATGAGAATGCCAATGAGCCCTCCCATCGGACAATATGGAACAGTTGGTTTGAACTGCACACGAATTAAACCATCATCTACTTGTATATATTCTTGTTTTACAATAGACATCTGTGGGTCTGTGATTGAGATTGGATGTTCTGGGTCCATCACTGGTTCTAATGCCTTGAATACTTCATTAACAGAGGTCATCTTATTCTCCAAGTCGAAATTCCGTTTCTGTACACTTAATAATCTATGGCTTAATCTAGACTGCTACATATGCAATAAATTCAGTTATAACTACAATAATAAGGTATATCAGCAAATTAACCTCGTCTTATTGCATTTCAATAAAACATCAAAAAAACATGGATGACTCAATAAATTCATGGGGGTGTAACAAATTTCATCAACTAAGAAAAAGCGAAGCAAGTATCTTTTCAAAATAACTGTAGTCGGTCCCGATGACAAACTACTTGAAAACGTACTTTCAACCTTTGAACCCGTTGTAGCTGTTGATGGGATACGAATTGGGTCAAAAGAGTTCGACACGGACACCTCCGAGGTCCATGCTGTTTTTATGTCTCCAAAACATTCAGCTCTTGATATTCTTCTAACACTCACCTACAAAGGTTCGAGTGCAGTAATAATTGTCTTGAAAGAACCTGATCCTGAAATCGAGATCATCTATCGAAATGAGATTCGAGAAAACCTTGGGTCTGGTATTCCAACGCGTGTCCTTTCTGTAGCATTACCACTTGACGAATACAAGAAAAATGAGATATACCATGTCTTCGATGAAATTGTCGAGGAGATTCTTGAAATGAAGGGCAAAACCCCCAAAAAGGGGAAATAAAGTGTTGATGTAGGTAAGACGGACGTAATCAAAACCCTTTTCTCAATTCTCACTTCCTCTGAATATGGTGTCACCAGTGAGCTCTGATAATAAAAAATCTGACGAGTATTGGATGGGTGTGCGTGATGCACTTAGAATGGTTGATAGCTTCAATAAGTGGGCCTCGAGAAATCCCGGCCGAGCTAAGAGCTTGGAAGATTTCATACATGATGGTCTTATTGCTGCTGCCAAACGTTGTGAATCTTGTCTGCAAGAGAAACTTGGATTGACTTTTGCTGAGGAAGATCGTACAGAACAGGATTTTGATGAAATACCTGTCATGGGTGATGAGTCACAAGATTTTGAAATCACACCTGTTTTTGATGAACCATCTGAAACCCATGATGATACACAAGACTATGAAAGCAGTGAAGACAATCTTATAGAACAGTCATCATATGCATCTTCTGATTTCTCATACGAAATGCCTCTCGAAGTTGAACCTGTGGAATCAGAATCTGAGCCTGAATTGGGAATAGAGGACTCAGAAACATTTGAGGAAGAACCACCATCTGTTGATGATGTTGATAGAGTTCGTGGAGAACCTTTAGACGATGTTGATACAGAAGGACCGTCTCGCGAATTTACAACAGATTTCGTTTTGCTTGAACCAACTCCACTTGTTGTTGATGAACAAGAAACAGACTCTATTGCATCAGAAGAGTCTGGTGAACCTCTTGTGGCTGATGACGGACTGAAAGATGATGATGAACAAGAATCAGAAAAAGAGAGTATTGAAGTCCCTTCGTTTACTTGGGCTGATTACGAGACTGCTGTAACTCCTTCTATCGAACCTGAACCGGAACCTTCGGATTCTGAGACTGATATTTTACCACCTATGGATGACGAGAGTGATGAGTTTCTCTCCGAAGACACAGAAATTACAGAGCCACCTGAACCTCCCAAATTTTGGAGTCAACCTACTGAGTCTTCAATTTCTAATGATGATGCTGTATTAGATAGAACCGATGAAGATGAAATAGATGATGAAGAACAGGAAACAAATGGCAGTACTAACGATGAAAACGATGTAAGAGGACCACCTCCACCACCACCTCCTCCAGAGAGTGAGGAAGATGAAGAGGAGCGAAGGCGTAGGGCCAGAAGATTATTCTTCGGAGCTTAATCTATCAAATCCTTGATTTGTTGATAGAGTCGTTTTGCCTCTTCTGGAGTATTTACTCCTTCAATAATTGCACTTCCAGAAGACATCAAAGTGACCTTCTGCCCTGATTTCAGAATGATCACTATTGATTTGCTTGTTTGTGTCACAGAATATGATTCGGACAGCAATCTAGCTGTTCTTTCAAGATTGAGGTTCTCTAATTTTGGGGGTGAAACGTTGAAATTCATTGAACAGAGCATTGTAACACTTAACCTATCTCTCTCTTCTTCTATCTTCACTTCCTGATTACTACAAATTTGACATGTGTTAGATTGGCTAATTTCAAACATTTCAAAACTCAGTGAATCTGAATCAATAGTCATCAAACGATTTGCGAGGAGTGGTGTTCTCCCTGTGGCTATGAACAATGCTTCGTTCACTTCGATCGAAGCTGCAATTGAGAGTAGAGTTGGAGATACTCCAATATTGGCACAGGTAGTCTGAGGGTTGTCTACTGCATCCCCCATTATACAATTAAAACAAGCAGTCTTACCTGGTAGGAATGTAGAAAGGTTTGCAAAATACTCTACTGCTCCTGCAAAGATATACGGAATACCAAGTTTCAGACTAGTCCTATTCACAATCCTGCGTGTTTCAAATGAGTCGAGGCCATCAATGATGATATCTATTCCCTCTAATAGATCCAATGCATTCTCTTCGTGCAATGATACAGAATATGGCTCTATTTCTACATCTGGATTTTGTAATGCAAGATTGATTGCTGCCGCTTCAGCTTTAGGTTGACCAATATCTCCAGCATTGTAAATAGTCTGTCTTTGAATATTAGATAGTTCAACAATATCTCTGTCAATAATCCGTATCTTTCCAAAACCGATAGCCGCCAACAATCTCAAAGCAGGGCTACCAAGTCCTCCTGCTCCTATCACAGCTACAGTAGTCTTCATTATGGATTCCATGTCTTCTTCTCGAATGTTACGGAGTGCCAATAGTCTTGAGTATCGCTCACGTTGAATATCTGATAGTTTCATCTTTACCATTTTACGTACAATGCGTTTACTTAAAATCTTGGACGTCTATCCAAATAATTATGGAACACACAGCAGAAGTGGCAATAGGTCTAAGAAAGGACATGAAAACATCTCTGTCAATTGCATTATCGAAATTGACAACACCCTTGGAACCTCCAAAAAACTTGGCACGGATTGTCATAAAGCCTTCAATTTATGATCCTAAACTAGTAGGAAATACTAGTATTGATGTTGTAAGAGCTGTTATCCACTCGTTCAAGTCGCTCGGTCCTGTGTATCTTGTAGAAAGTGATAATCCTATTAGAACAGCTGCTGATGCATTTATCAACTGCGGGTACGACTCTCTTATTGAAGATGGAATAGAGTTGGTTAGTCTCTCTGAGCAACCGACCAAAAAAATTCTGATGCCTGGTCATTATTTCAAAGATCATTCGATCCCAATGCTTATTCAAAATGGCTGCTTCATGATTAATGTCCCGACCGTAAAGTTAGAACCGGGCATCTCAACAATCGGGGCTGGCATCAAAAATTTATTCGGACTTCTTCCTGAGACTGATAAAAGTAAATATCATGAGAGAATTGATGATGTTCTCATCGATCTCCTCACTATCTTACGCCCTCACATTACTATTGTAGACCTTTCGAAACTCATCATTGGGAAGAGAGAGGATTGTATAACACGTGAGGTTGGTGCAGTTCTTGTTGGAAGAGACCCTGTTGCTATTGATGCTATCTGTGCGTCCCTCTATGGTATTGATCCAATGGAAGTTACGTATCTCAAGAAGGCGTATGACTTAGAGCTAGGTGAAGCTATCGTAGACAGGATTAGAATAATCGGCACGGACGAACAAAAAGCTAAATTATTCGAGCTTTGTCGACTTTGACCAAACAGAAAGCATTTATCAAACAATAATTATCGCGTCCTTCGATGACGGGAATTATATCCCGTCCAATGGAATTTTGGGTGTGCCATTTATGGACTGGACTTCTCATACAATGGAAAGAATTCCTGAGTCAGGTACTCTTAAAATGTTTGACTTGGCTCGGAGCTTAGAAAAACAAGGAAAGAAGGTTTACCACTTTGAAGTTGGCCAACC
>SDOA01000149.1 GCA_004524595.1 Candidatus Thorarchaeota archaeon
CTGAATGCCTTTCTCATCACCCTAGAAATGAAACAGACCATCAGTAAGAGGGTGGGATCTACTAGCTATGGTAGTTGAGATAATGGCGTCTAGCACACGCATCCGAACAGAACACTTTCGTGCATCGATTGCATCCGACTTTATAGCCACCCAGAGAACTGCCACACTCGGCACAGACTCCTCGTTTAATACTACGGCTTATTTCCTCTTTTCTATACTCATCAGACCCTCTTGCAAGAAGAAGAAGTCCTATGAGAACTGGAATCCCTGCTAATATGTAATACAGGGGGACTCCTGGCATCACCTGAATACGCCAGAATTCCTCTATTGGAATATATCCCAGGGCAATAACTGACAAGAAAGGCATGAAAAAGATTAAAACACCAATAATAACCAGAAGAATACCATTGCATTGTTTGTCCATTCAACACACTCCCTAAAGCGGTAATTAGCATATCTCCACTACTAATTAACCATTGAAATACCAACAAAATGGGTTTGTAACTACCTAAAAAAAACATCGGGTTTCCGCTGTTCGGACTGGAAAAGTGCCGCGTTCATATTTTGTTGGAAAAGATACGGTAAATCATAATATAGCAACATCATTAACCACGAATCTTATCCCTAATCAGTTAAAATTCTGGAGCGTCCATCTCATGATTCTATCGAGGGAGTGATAATACATTGTACAATATAGCAACTCCTTTTGTATTAATGATATAGTGACTCTTAATTTCGCAATCCATTTGTGAGCGACTATATTGCTTGAGTAACCTTCCGTGATTGGAAGGAAAATTTTCTGTTCTGAGTGTCAGCCATATAGGCAAGAGAAACAGATGTAGTTAGTTTTCAAATCGAGAGAGGGTCTTCCTCTCTCCCTCACACTTTTTGAACAATGAACATTCTATAAAGCGAGTTCACCTTTGGATATCTGATGTACTTATCTTCCAATACGATCCAGAAATTAGACTCATTCTCGAATATTGATTCCAGGATAGATTCGGTAGTCTTTGACGTACTTACAAGAATACAGAGAACTGCACCAATCCGCATCTCATTCATTATTCGTTGAACAAATCTGATCTCCTTCTCACGTTCACGTTTATAGAAATGAAGCATTGAATCAAGCAGGATGTAATCAAAGCTGGAATCAATTGGATATTCATAGATGTCCGCAATGACACCTCTCACGTTGAGATTGTTCTTCTTCGCCTCCCTTAGCATCTGCTCAATACCAATTTGAGAGATATCAACACCTGTGATTTCATAGCCCAGGCCAGCTAGAGCTAGTGCATCTCGTCCCTGTCCACATCCTAGGTCCAAGACCTTTCCTCTATCACTGTTTTCAGCAAAGAACTTGACCAAGTCTGGACCTGGATCTCCAAAATGATGTTCCTCTTCATAGTATTTGTCATACTTTACCATGTAGACTCACCAATGGTGTGTGTGCTTCTATTCATAAAGGTCATGGGTCGCGAGAACGTTGGGCCTTAGTTTTTGTCGTACAGGCAATAGAAACAGATGTAGTAATGGTTTTCAGATGAGAGAAGCTGATTTTGTTCTAGAAGGATTAAGGAGTCATTTGAACTTCTTTCTCATTCGTATCTGTTTCTTCCGAGAGAAGCTCCGGGGAGTTGAACGTCCCATGTGAGAGAGATAGTATGAACGCGTAGACAGATAGCACTATCAGAGGTATGTGGAGTATTCCATTCCAGAATAGCAAATCAGGGAACATGATGAAGTTTGTTAGGATATTGTAAAAGCTGATAATAACCCCGACCAGACTGGTCACTCTCAGTGTAACAATGTTGATGTTGGGATAGAAGATAATGAGGACTGAGAGGTATACAGGGGTCATCATACAGAAGGCTAAGCCTGCCTCGCCAGTCAGAAATAGGAGAGGATTGAGGTCCAACGCCATTGTTTCTGTATTGATGGGATACCAGAATGCCAGAATGGCTAATGGAATCACCCAAATCGTGGACAGGTCTCGCCGAGGAGTATCGAGAACATTCTTCTGAGCCACTGCCTCCCAGAACCAGGTCAATGCAACGATGAGGAACATGACCAGATTCACAGTCACTACAGCAAGTCCAAATTCCTCAGTGAAGGCAATACTCTGTAGAAACGCTACGAGGACATAGAAGACACCGACATAGACACTGAAGTATCGTGAGATCCTTGTTTTTAGGGTGAAGACTAAGGCAATCATGAGAATCGCAAGTATCTTGAAGAGAGGAAAGAGAGGAGCCAGGTCATAGACTATTGCTTGGGAGAGCACAGCTCCTATCAACCACCCTGCCTGTTCAGAACCGACCGGCTCAGCAGTGAGAGGCGGAAGCATCTGGAGTAGCAGCAGTAGAAGAAAGAACCACCATCTACGTGTAACAATCTCAACTCTAGTTTGAATCCTTTCGATGTTTTCCAGTTTCATCTTGTTTACCAGCTTTCAGGCATTCTTTTAGTATACTATTTATTTGATGAACATAATAGATTGCCTACCAACGCAAGATTCCGAAAAGATGATACCTTCACCAAGATTGTTCCTCAAGAGAGAGGCTTCGACCTGAATTTCTACCCTACAGGCAAGAGAAGCAGATGTAATTATAATTCGAAGAAGGAGGCAGATGCTCCCTTTCTTACTTCTTTATTCCTAGATTTCAAGGTTACTTCCATAGAACATCTCTTTTAAATTAGAAATGTGGTATAATTATGTAGAACACTGTTGTCATATAGAAAAAGCTGGGCGATCATCATTATCCTCGTTGCGGGTTTAGGTATCGGTGTATGTATGATTGCAGTTGGGGTCATCCAATTGTTACCGTCCAGCCCCACTCAGGTTCCACCACCTTTGTTCCCACCTGGGGATAATCCAGATATCATCGTTTCAAACAATCTTGAAATATGGGCTGAAGCAATATATTCCCAAGATTTTATGCCTGCCGTACCAGAGGAAGGACCTCCTTTTGGAACGATAATTTGGGTGAATGTAACAAATACTGGAAACACTACTGTGAGTAACTTCGAAGCAGTTAGAACGACCATCTATTTTCATAACAATAGCATGCTGTTGGTCACACTCAAGTTGATTTTCGTTGGAGATTCAACGCAGATTAATCCAGGTGAGAGTTGTATTCTTGAGTTCACCAATGATAGAAGTAGTATTTTCTCTCCAACAATTGAGGAGGGAACAGTACTGTATAGCAGAATCCTTACAAGATGGAGTGATGGTATAGAAGAAATACTAACGACTCCACCTTCTGCTCTATTCTATACATGGTGATGAATATTACCAAGTTCATTCATACATCTAACTCTATCCTACCATCATGGAAGGAAGCATTTTCGGACCTGAGTTCCTACCTTACAGGCAAGAGAAACAGATGTAGTTTCAACTTCCAAATCGAGAGGGTGAGTTCTCCTCTCTGTCCCTTTTAAAAAACGTACACTTTTTACTCGGTTAGTACATCCACCTGTGGGTAATTGTTATGGATGAGGAGCGGACATGGGACCTCTCAATCTTGGTTGAAGACACTTCTATTGAAGGAGTGACGAAAGCGACTGATTTAGCATTATCTGATTGCAAGAGTGCAATAACCACCCTGCAGGGAGCACAGAAAGGAATTCAGGCGAAGCAGTTGGTAAAGCATTTCAAACAGGTTGAAAGTATTTTCGAGAGAATAGGTACCATTTCGGTATATTCCTATTGTAAGCATGTGTCAGACACAAATGCTGAAGGCAGTCAGGTCTTAGGGTCACTATTCTACAGACTGACAAATGAAGGAGATGGGCAATATCGGTTATTCGAACAAATTCTTGGAAACATAGTAAAAGAGAACCATGAGATTTTAGAATCACCGGAGTTAGTAGACTACCGACACCGGCTTTACAAAAGCTGTCAGAAACTCCCATATTCACTAACACAGGTTGAGGAGGAGCTTATTGCAGAAAAGGATTCAAACGGTGTTTCAGCATTTGAACAACTTCAAAGTAGCTGGGTAGCTTCTCAATTGCTAGATGTTGATATTGAGGGAGAGAAAAAGCAGATCACAATGAACCAAGCTTTCTCGCTCTTATTGTCGGAGAATAGAGAAACCAGAGAGCAGGTTTCCAAAACATACTTTGGTTCATTTGCTAGAGATAAGTTGCTTCATACCACCGCACTGCGTACAATCTGTATGAATCACGTCCATATGACGAAGCGGCGAAATTGGCCGTCATACATGACTCAGAGTTTGATTGATCAAGATGTCGACGAAGAAACCATTTCTTCTCTTCTGAAGACACTTGAAGATGGAACAGGGAGTGTTCAAAAATATGTTCGAATAAAAGCGAAATATTTAGGATACGACCAATTGCTTGGTTATGATCTGAGAGCTCCTTGGTTCTCAAAGACTCCGTGGAATCAAGATTGGTCAAGTGTGAAGACCACGGTCATCAGTGCATACGATGAGTTTGATGATGAGTTCGGGAAATATGTGAGGGGTCTTTTTACGAACCGACGTATCGATTCTGAGGATAGACCTGGACGAGCTGGATTGGGTTTTTGCTTCCCATGTTATGAGAAAAAGACGGCATTTGTATTCATCACATACAATGACACTCTTAATGATGCGTACATCATTGCTCATGAACTTGGACATGGAATTCATAGTCACTATATAATGAGGCACAATAATTATCTCAATAGTGTCAACTTGTCAAGTTGTGTAGCTGAAACTGGTTCACTATTTGGTGAGATTCTATTTACAGAGCAGTTATTGAAAGAGTCTGACAATGATGAACTAAGACTGGAAGTGCTCGCGAGGGTCTTGGATAGATTCTACTCGATGACATTCTATATTGGATGTTGGGCATTCTTTGAACAGAACCTCTACAATGCAATAGAAAATGGAGAGGCTATTGATGTAGAAAGAGTCTGTGAGATTTGGAGGAATGTCAGACATAAGACATATGGTGATACCATAGAATGGACAGAAAATACAGAATTTGAGTGGGCGAGAATGGGTAATCTATTCATGTCGAATTATCGATTCTATAACTACAGCTATAGTTTTGCTCAGCTACTCGTATTTGCTCTCTATGAAGATTTCAAAAGAGGTGCATCTGACTTCAAAGAGAGGTTCAAGCGACTCTTGAGTAGAGGCGCTAGCATGAGTCCCAGAGAACAGATTGCAGAATTAGGTTTTGACATCACAAAGCCAGACTTTTGGACTCTTGGGATAAAACGAGCTGAACACTTTCTAGAGGACTTACAAAAATTACTCTAAGATCGTCATGGGTCGGGAAATTTTTGGACCTGAATTCCTGCCTTACAGGCAAGAGAAGCAAATGTTGTTTAGTTATTCAGCTTGAGATAGGGTCATCCTCTCTCCACTACTCTTTTTTCACCCAAGCAAACGTTTGGTGAATGGAATTTGTAGTAAATCCGAGATCTTTGTAGAGATTGAATGCGGGACCACCGTTCACTGAAGACAACGAGATGACCTTCATCTTTGAATGGACCTTTGCTGCATCAATAAGAGAATGACTCACAATAGTACGTCCAAATCCCTGACCTCTAAATGATGGAAGAATGGCAACAAGCCCAACTTGTCCATGACCATCCTGATCTTTTACCAGACAAGACCCAATCGGATCTTCGTCATGTGTGAGGATACTGAAATGCCAGGCATCGTTCACTCTAGTCAATGTCTTTGAACAGGCATCCAGACTCCCCACTTGTTCTTGATACTGCTCTGTGAATGGATGTCCAACGAAACTCTCAAAGAGCATCTTAGCAACCAGTTCCTTCATGTCTTCACTATACTGGACAATCTGGAAGTCTTCAGGAGGTTCACTTTGAGAGATTAATTCGATATCTGCTCGTTTTATTGACATATCTGCATATTCGACCATTGAAAATCCAGAGGATGTAAGAAAGGCATGCTTGGAACTTGGTACATTTTTTCCAGAGATACGAATCACAGGGTGGATCTCCTTCAGGTGTTGAAAGATATCACTAAATAATTCCCCCCACACTTCGATAGGACAATGAATTGAAGTGATCTCCTTCAGAGGTCGTCGGAATGCCCCAAACCCATAGGTGGCTGTATCACCATTAACTCCTGCAAGTAAGATGAGGTTTCCATTTTCTAAGTCTTTCAATAGATTGGTCTTGATTTGATCTAACTCATTTTCATCTTGGGTTACAGTTCTTAGGGACTCATCAACAAGATGTTCAATGATTGAGAATCCTTCAGAATCAATCTCTTGAATCATTCAAAACACCATGAGTCTAGTACGAATACTTCATCAAAAACAATTCGTTATGGCTCGTGAGGTCTTCGGACCTGAGTATCTTAACTCAAAACCGTTCAATTTTTTACAAAGATAGAATCTTGTTCTATGGGTTTTCAATGTGGAAGAGGATAGGAAATGGGATTTATCAAAACTTGTGAAAGATACATCAATTGAAGGACTCACAAAGGAGTCGGATCTATTCTTCACTAAGGTGCAAACGAAGATAGATGGATTACGAGAGAATCAGAAGGGAATAGGAGCAAAGCAGCTAGCTAACTACCTCATGGAAATAGAGGATACAGCAGAAGGAATCTACACTATTGCTGCTTACTCATATTGCAAGTATGTATCGGACACAACATTGAATGAGAGTCAAGCTCTCATCGCCTTGTTTAGTAAATGCCGGAACAAGGGGAACGAGTTACTAGAAGGCACACTCAATCAGATCCTTGGAAATGTTTTACTAGAACAGCCATCAATAATTGAAAGTCCAGAGATAGAAGAGTACAAACACCTTCTTGAACGTGCGAGCAAGGCACTCCCACACATTCTCTCACCCGTTGAAGAAGATCTAATCACCGAGAAGGATGCGAATGGAATCTCTGCAATGTATGACCTCTATCAGAGCTGGATTGGGTCACAAATGATTGATGTAGAGATTGATGGTGAGAAGAAATCAATCTCAGCCAATCACGCATTCTCACTGTTGATGGATGAAAAAAGAGAAACTAGAAAGTCTGTATCAGATGCGTATTTTGGATCTTTTGCAAGAGATAAGCTACTCCATGTCACTGCATTTCGTGCAATCTGTTCAGACCATATCAAAATGACCAAACGACGAAAATGGCCTTCATATATGACTCAAAGCCTTAATGCCCAGGATGTAGATAAATCTACAATCGACTCCCTTCTAAAGACTATAGAGACTGATTCTGAGAGCTATCAGAAATACATCAAATTGAAGGCTGAGTATTTTGGACAAGAGAGATTGCAAGGTTATGATTTGAGAGCTCCGTGGTTTCGGAAACCAGTTTGGAATAAAGACTGGTCAGAAGTGAAATCATCAGTATTTCAAGCATATCAGCAGTTTGATGAAGAGATTGGCTCATTCATTGATACGCTATTCAGGAATCATCAGGTTGACTCTAAGGACAGGCCTGGGAGAGCAAGTACTGCCTTCGCATTTCCAGTTTTTGCTAAGAAGTCCTCGTTTGTATTTGTTACATACAATGGCACACTGAATGATGCATACATTCTGGCACATGAACTCGGACATAGTGTTCAAAGTTACTTCGCTGATACAAATCAACGGTTTCTAAATGCAGACTACTCACAATGCATAGGGGAAACGGGTTCTATCTTTGGTGAACTTCTATTTACTGAACAACTATTGAAGGAATGCAAGAGTGACGAGATGAGAGTAGAGATATTAGCCAAGGTACTAGACAGATTTTACCAATGGACATTTCATATCGGACTTTATGCGCTCTTCGAGCAGGGAATTTACGAGTTCCTCGAATCTGGAGGTTATCTTGATACAGAGAAAGTGTTGGAGATATGGAGAGAGAGAAGGCAAGCTGTTTTTGGGAATACTGTCGATTGGAGTAACAACCTAGACTACGATTGGGTAAGGTGGAATCAATTATTCATGCCGAATTTTAGATTCTACAATTACAGCTATAGTTTTGCACAACTCCTAGTCTTTGCACTCTACGATGACTACAAAGAAAATCCAACTGATTTCAGCAAACGGTTCAAATTACTACTGAGTAGAGGAAGTAGCATGAGTCCGAAAGATCAGATTGCAGAAATGGGGTATGATATTGCAAAACCAGACTTCTGGAAAATAGGAATCAGACGAGCGGTAACTCTGACCGATGAATTGAAGAAATTGTTATGATTTTGAAGTTGTTCTTCGTCATGGGTCGCGAAATCTTCGGACCTGAGTATCTTCCGTACAGGCAAGAGAAGCAGATGTAGTTTCAACTTCCAAATCGAGAGGGTGGGTTCTCCGCTCTTTCACTTTTAAAAAACCTACACTTTTTACTCGGTTAATACATCCACTTGTGGGTCATTGTTATGGATGAGGAGCGGACATGGGACCTCTCGGTCTTGGTTGAAGACACCTCTATCGAGGGAATGAAACGAGCTGCTGATTCAAGAATCTCAGTACTCAAGGATGCTGTAGAAGATCTGAGAAGCGTAGCAAGTGAAC